>JAYPIC010000005.1:0-2360 GCA_038127595.1 bacterium
ATGGTAGTAATTTTGATGACTCTGAGGGGTACTTCATTGACCCTACAATAATACTTACCACAGATCCAAAATTTAAAACAATGGTAGAGGAAATTTTCGGTCCTGTTTTAACAATTTTTGTATATGAAGACGAAGACTGGGAGCAAACAATTAACCTAGTTGATAATACAAGTAGTTATGGGCTTACAGGATGCATAATCGCTTCTGACAAAAACATAATTAAAGAGTCCACAAATAAATTAAGATATGCTGCAGGAAATTTTTACATTAATGACAAACCTACTGGAGCTGTAGTAGGTCAACAACCTTTTGGCGGTAGTAGAGCGTCCGGTACAAATGACAAAGCTGGATCAGAGCTCAATCTACTTAGGTGGGTGTCAGTAAGAACAATTAAAGAAAATTTTGATCCTCCAAGTGAATTTAAATATCCTTTTTTAGAAAAAGATTAAATGGATAAAAAGACTATAATGATTGCTTTAGGTGGTAATAGTTTGTCCCCGAAAGGATCTTCAGGTACAGTTGGTGAGCAGTTTTTATTTACGAGAAGAACCATGGATCATCTATCTGAGTTTATTATAAAAGACTATAACTTATGTATAACTCATGGTAATGGACCTCAAGTAGGAAATGAATTACTACGGATGGATTTGACAAATGATTTAGTACCTCCCCTCCCCCTTGGCATATGCGTTGCAAATACTCAAGGGCAGATCGGATATATGGTCCAGCAAACACTCCAGAATAAATTGAGAGATCTAGAAGTTGACAGGGAAGTTGTGACTCTAGTAACACAAGTACTGGTTGATAAAAATGATAAAAGCATAAAAAACCCAACAAAATTTGTAGGTTCTCGATACAAAAAAGAGGAAATTGATAAACTTGCAAAAAAATTAAATTGGACTGTTAAAGAGCAAGAACCTGGCTCTTGGAGAAGGGTTGTCCCCTCACCTATGCCTGAGTACATCATGCATGGTAAATCGATTAAAGCATTAGTAGACCGAGGAACCATTGTAGTTGCATTTGGAGGTGGCGGCATACCGGTTTTTAATAATAATAATGGTCAAATCGAAGGTTTAGACGCGGTTATTGATAAGGATTTTTCAGCTGCAAAAATGGGTAGAATCATCCGTGCCCAAGAATTATGGATTATTAGTGACATTGATTATCTTTATAGTAATTTCGGAACCGAAAATGCTAGACCAATTAAAGAAATAGGTAATAAAGAATTACAATCTCTATACAACCAGAACATTTTTCAAGAAGGAACAATAAAACCAAAAATTAAAGCAGCTCTCCACTTTTTAAAACATCATGGCGATAAAGTTGTAATTACATCAATTGATAAAATAAAGTTGGCGATTGAAAAAAAATCAGGCACAATTATTAGGAACTAAGTATGAAAATTCATGAATACCAAGGTAAGGAAATTTTTAAAAAATACAATATTGCTACGCCAGATGGCATACCAGCCTTTACTGTAGAAGAAGCATTGGAAGCTTATAACTTATTAAAATCTGATATAGTTGCAGTAAAAGCTCAAATTCATGCTGGTGGGAGAGGAAAAGGTGGAGGTGTTAAAATTGCCAAAAACAAAGATGAGGCTGAAAAACATATTAAAAACATTTTTGGGATGAATCTCATAACTCATCAAACTGGAGAAGAAGGAAAAAAAGTTGAAAGACTCTATTTAGAAGGCGGTGTCGATATTAAAAGTGAGTTTTATGCTGCCATTACTCTTGACCGAAGTAAAGAGATGGATGTTTTTATGGTTTCTACAGAAGGTGGAGTTGAGATTGAAAAAGTAGCTTCGGAAACTCCTGAAAAAATTATAAAAATTTGGATTGACCCGTTAGTTGGCATTAAAAGCTTTCAAATAAGAAAGCTCGCCAAAGGTTTATGCCTTGATGGAAATGCATTTAAAGAAGCGTGCTTCACATTTTCTAGGATGTATGAATGTTATCAAAAAACTGATGCTTCTATACTAGAAATTAACCCTCTAGTTATTACTAAAGATGATAAAGTTATCGCTCTAGATTCAAAGTTTAATTTTGATAGTAATGCACTATTTAGACAAAAAGAAATCCTCGAAATGCGTGATTTTACTGAAGAAGATAAAATGGAAATTGAAGCAAGTAATTTTAATTTGAACTACATAAAATTAGATGGCAACGTTGGATGCATGGTAAATGGTGCAGGACTTGCAATGGCTACAATGGACATTATCAAACTTGCAGGCGGCGAGCCAGCTAATTTTCTTGACGTTGGAGGAACAGCAAGTGCAGAAACTGTAAAAAACGGCTTTAGAATCATTTTAGCTGATGAAAATGTTAAATCTATTTTGATTAATATTTTTGGTGGCA
>JAYPIC010000005.1:2370-28934 GCA_038127595.1 bacterium
GTTGAGGAATTGGGTTTGAATGTTCCAGTAATAGTTCGTTTAAATGGAACCAATGCAGAGGAAGCAAAAGAAATACTATCAAATTCTGATGTCTCAGTGATCGCAGCAAGTGGCATGAAAGATGCTGCTGAGAAGGCTGTTAAAGCAATAAAAAACTAAGGATTTTAAACATGTCAATATTAGTAAATAAAAACTCAAGGGTCATCGTTCAAGGAATTACTGGATCTGAAGGCGATTTTCACTCTAAGCAAATGCTAGATTATGGCACAAATATTGTTGGCGGCGTTACTCCAGGAAAAGGCGGACAGTATGCTGTTGATGAAAAAATTAAAGTTTTTGACTCTGTAGAGGAAGCAGTTGACCAAACGAATGCAAATACATCTATCATTTTTGTACCTCCCCCCTTTGCTGCTGACGCAATCATAGAAGCTAGTTATGCTGGCGTAGAAACGATTGTATGCATAACAGAAGGCGTTCCTGTACATGATATGGTAAAAGTAAAGCAAGTAACGAATAAAAATAGAACCAGGCTAATTGGTCCCAACTGCCCAGGAATAATTACTGTTGATGAATGTAAACTCGGTATCATGCCAGGTTTCATTTGCAAAAAAGGAAATATAGGCGTTGTATCCAAATCAGGTACTTTAACCTATGAGGCAATTGATCAACTTGTAAATGTTGGACTAGGTCAAACAACTGCTATAGGGATTGGTGGGGATCCAATAATTGGAACCACAATGAAAGACTGTTTAGAATTATTTGAAAAAGATCCAGATACCGAGGGCGTGGTGATCATCGGCGAGATAGGTGGGCAAATGGAAATTGAAGCTGCCATTTGGGCTAATGATAATATGTCGAAACCTATTGCAGGCTTCATTGCTGGTCAAACAGCTCCACCTGGAAAGAGAATGGGACACGCGGGTGCTATAGTATCAGGTGGAAATGATACCGCCGAAGCCAAAATGAAAGTATTATCTGACTGTGGAATTTCTGTATCAGAATCTGTAGCCGATATTGGCAGGATAATGAAATCATTAATGAATTAAAACAATAAGCTTAGGACTAAAAATGAATAATATAACTTTTGCAATTATTAAACCAGATGCAGTGAAAAATAGAAATACTGGTAAAATATATGATCGAATAATATCAGCAGGCTTTGAAATTAAAAGCGCAAAGCTACTTCGCATGACTCAGTCTCAGGCTGAGGGTTTTTACGCAGTACACAAAGAAAGACCATTTTTTGGTGAACTTACTGATTTTATGTCATCTGGACCTTGTATGGTACTGGCTCTTCAAAAAGAAAATGCAGTAGAGGAATGGAGAAAAACCATCGGAGCAACTAACCCTGAGGAAGCAGAAAATGGGACGATAAGGAAAGATTTTGCAACAAATATTCAAGAAAATGCAGTTCATGGATCAGATTCTGATGAAAATGCAAAAAAAGAGATTGGATTTTTCTTCTCAGATAGTGAACTTATAGCAAATAACTAAAAACTGTTTAAATATGAGAAAATTATTATACTTACCAATATTATTATTTTTGATTTCCTGTGGTGGTAAAGGCGTTGAGGGCCAAGTAGGTCAAATAATATCAATTGCTGCTGAGGAAAATCTTGAGGAAACAAATGTTGATTACAATTGGATAATTATGGGACAGCCTGATGGTAGTCTACTTAGTCCTAAAGATCTTAAATATAAAAATAATGGTCAAGAAATGATTTTCACTCCTGACTATCCAGGAGATTATAATTTTGAAGTATCAGTTACAAAGTTTGGCGATGAACTGTCTAGTCAATCTTTCTTCTTTACCATTTCTGACTTCACTGAAGCTGAAGAAGATGAAATTGAAGATGAAACAGCAAAAGAAGAAGAATGGTTGAAAGAAAGCCTTGATGATTACGATCAAGTAGAAGAAGAAATTGAAGAAGAGGAAATTGAAGAAGAAGAGGAAGAAGAAGAAGAAGAGGAAATTGAAGAAGAAGAGGAAGAAGAAGAAGAAGAAGAGGAAGAAGAAGAAGAAGAAGAAGAGGAAGTCACCCCTAAAAAACGTATAGTTAATAAAACTACAACTAAGGCAATAATATCAAATAAAAAAAGAGCTTCTAAGTTAAGATCTGCGAGAGGTTCAAATATACCTGCAAAGAAAGACCGCTTTACCATCCAAGTAATATCCAAAAAACGTTTAGTTGACGCGCAGAAATTTGCAGATAAATTAATTAAGTCTGGTTATGACGCATATATACAGAAAGCATATTTTAAAGAAACTGAGGAAGTTTGGTATCGAGTAAGGATTGGAAGTTATGACAACTATAATTCTGCTCAAGCAATAGCTAATGTAGTAAGCAAAGACATTAAACTTGCTGTTTGGGTTGATTTTGTAAGAGTGGATAATTAATAAAACTCATCATATAATTTGTTAGAAAAAAAACTGCATTTTAACTACAAAGATATATTTCTTGCACCTCGCATAGGGTTAAGCCCAAAAAAGATTTGGATCTTTATTTTAGGTAACTTGACTGGTTACATTGGCTATTGGGTATTTTCATTTCTTGCAATGATAGTATCAAATGTGAGCATAATTGAGGCTCTTTATGATTTTGGTCTCTACCCCTATCTAGCGGGCAATGACTATTCGACTTTTTCTTGGATCATATATTATTTTGGCATTTTATTCTGGCTATATTGTTTACTTATTTCTAGTACAGCGATATCTTCTTTGACCATTAGGCAATTAAGGGGAGAGCACTTTCATTCTATCAATGTAGCAATTGATGATGCTTTGAAAAAGTGGAAAACTATTTTATTTTCTCCAATTACTTTCGTATTTATACTTTTATCTCTTTTTTTAATCGGTTCTTTCGTCGCCTTGATCGGCAGGATTCCTTACATTGGCTCTATCCTACTTGCTATTACCTATCCTTTATACTTTTTTGGAGCAATATTTCTTTTATTTACTTTTTTAGTATTTTTGAGCTCATTTTTAATGCTACCATCTTTGGTTGGAGTCTATAATGAAGATACGGTTGGATCTGTCTTTCAATCATATCAAATCTTATACAATCAACCTTGGCGATTAATTTTTTATAACCTAATACTACTCCCTTTAATAGTAATATCATTAAATATCTTCTCATGGTTCTACGAGACAGGCTTTGCGATGATTAATTTTATTTTTGCCGAGCTTATTGGGTCCACTTTTTCAAATATATTGAGCTATGCTACATCAATTTTAAATATTGATTTTATTCTGGATAATATTTCAGTATTACAAAATTTTACGTTCCAATTGAAAACCATAAGCCTAGACTTAATTGGATTCTTCGTATTTTTGTTTAATGAGACTACTAATCTTCTTGTTTCTACACTTCCTGATTTAACCTATAATTCTGATGGTGGCTACATAACTTCTATTGAAACAGTTAGCGGTTTAATAATTTCTATAATTCTCATTTTCATTTACATTTCTTTTATCTCTTATGGCTTTTCAATTTTAGCAGTTGGTGAGACGATAATTTTTATTATTTTTAAAAAATTAATTGAAAACGAGGATTTGATAATCCATAATAGCTCAAATAATTCAATCGATAATGATTCTAATAACTCTTCAATAGATGAATCTAGTGCAAAAGTTCTTGGATTATCTACTGAAGATGAATAGGAACCCCCTTGTCTATTGTATCTTGTAAAACTAACCTAAGATAAGTAATTTTAAGGCTGTATGGATATTTTTCGTTCGGATTTAAATGCCGGATTTAAAAATAAGCTTTTTGAAACAGAAATAGAGCATGTAAATGATAGAAATATTGTTCTTGAAAATAATACGTTAGTTTGTGAACTCACATCCGGCAAAACTAAAAATGGTTTTAAAATTACAGGTCACTTAATTAACAATGTTGTTAACGATTGTGATAGATGTTTATGTTCATATATTGTCAAAGATAAATTAAAAGTACACTTTAACGTATATAATAATCCAAGTTCTATAGATAATAGAAAAGACGATATTTTATATTGGCCATCAAAAAAAGATAGTATTGATATTAGCGATCATCTTATAGAGATATTACTGGTTGAGGTACCATTTAAAAAATTGTGCTCTACAGACTGTAAAGGTATTTGTATTAAATGTGGTTCAAATCGTAATGATGAATCATGCTTATGCGAAAAAAATAAATAAAATTATTCTAGGAGAATACATATGGCTCTGCCAAAAAGAAGACAATCAAAGTCTAGAAGTAAAAAGAGAAGGACTCATTACAAATCTGGTTTAGTTTCTACTACTACATGCGCACAATGTGGTGCTACAAAAATGCCACACCGCGCATGCCCTAGTTGTGGTTATTACAGGGGTAGACCAGTTGTTTCTTCATCTTGAGAATAAGATACACTCATAACTCAAAAATCATTATTTAATACTTAAATATTAAATTGAATGCTACGATAACATCTACGGCTCATTACGTTCCAGAAAAGATTTTAACAAATTCCGACCTTGAAAAACTTGTCGATACCTCAGATGAGTGGATTAAAAGTAGAGTAGGTATCAACCAAAGACATGTCGTTTCTGATGGAGAAGCTTCATCTGATATGTCAACAAAGGTAGCACACTCACTACTAGAAAAAAGAGGAATTAGCGCTGCTAATATCGATGTTATCATAATTGGAACCGTTACTCCTGACCACCCTACCCCCTCTACCGCAGCTATTGTTCAAAACAATATTAATGCGGAAAATGCATGGGCATTTGATTTAAGTGCTGCTTGCAGTGGTTTTTTATACGCGCTGGAGACTGGAGCAAAATTTATTGAATCTGGCCAATACAAGACTATTATGGTAATAGGCGTTGATACAATGACATCTATACTAGATTTTGAAGATAGAGAAACATGTATCATCTTTGGCGATGGAGCTGGAGGAGTAATTCTTGAAGCATCAAATTCAAATACTGGAATTTTAGGATCTGTTTTAAAGACAGATGGATCAGGAGCAGAGAGCCTCAATGTGTTAGCAGGTGGAAGCAAATACCCCGCATCACCAACTACGATTAAAAATAGACAGCATTACATAAAACAAGATGGAAAGAAAGTTTTTAAGTTTGCTATTAAAAGGATGTCTGATGTCTCAATTAAACTCTTAGAAGATAATGGTTTAGCTGGAAAAGATATTAAACTTTTCATTCCCCACCAAGCAAATAAGCGAATTATTGAAGCTACAGGAGAGCGATGTAACATTCCCTTGGACAGGGTTATGATAAACATCGATAAATACGGTAATACCACTGCTGGAACAATCCCTATAGCTTTAAATGAGGCTGTTGAAAGCAATCTAATATCCAATGGAGATTACATTCTTTTAGCTGCATTTGGTTCTGGATTTACATGGGGTAGTATTCTTATAAAATGGGATACAATGGTTTGAACAAGAGTTGGATTTTCCCTGGGCAGGCCTCGCAGTTCGTTGGAATGGGTAAGGATCTTTTCGACAACACTGACATAGGTAAAAAATATTATAATCTAGCCAATGATATTTTAGAGGTCGACATACAGGATATATCATTCAATGGTCCTGAAGAAAAACTTAAAATAACCAAATATACTCAGCCTGCTATTTTCATTGTCAGTAGTGTAATTAGTCATTTGCTTATAGAGAACGGACATGTGCCTGGTTGCGTGGCTGGACATAGCTTGGGTGAATATAGTGCGCTTACAGCAGCTGGCGGCATTAGCTTTGAAACAGGATTAGAATTAGTAAAAATACGCTCCAATAGTATGGATAAAGCAGGTATAACTAATCCTGGTACAATGGCTGCGATAATAGGATTAAATATGGATTCTGTAGTCAAATTAGCTAACAGTATTAAAACTAATGAAGTTATTGTAGCAGCTAATCATAATACTGAGAATCAGATAGTTATATCTGGCAATATAAATGCAGTAAATGAATTCGTAAGTATTGCAAAGGAAAACGGAGCTAGAATGGCGATTCCTTTAAACGTTAGTGGAGCTTTTCATTCTTCACTAATGCAACCAGCTAGAGAAGAGCTTGCTGATAAGCTAAATTCTATCCAAATTTCAGATATAAATATCCCTTTATACTCAAATGTTAATGCAAAGCCAACAATGAAAGGTTCTGAAATAAAAGAGTCCTTAATTAGTCAATTAGAAAGCCCAGTTTTATGGTTCGACACGATAAATAATATGGTTTCTAATGGTAACCTGAATTTTCTAGAAGTAGGTCCTGGTAAAGTGCTCTCTGGATTAAATAAAAAGATTAATAGAGATATTACTACTACTAACATTGGAACCCTAATAGAGCTTAATTCCTATGAAATTTGATCTAAATAATAAAGTCGCAATTGTAACTGGTGCATCTCAAGGTATTGGAGAAACTATAGCTGTAGAAATGGCTAACTCTGGTGCATATGTAATATGCCTAGCTAGAAATAAAAGTGCACTTGACTCTACCATAAATATTATTGATAAAAATGGAAAACAAGCTGTTGCATATTCTTGTGACATAACAAATAATGATCAGTTCAACCAAATTGTCAAGAGCGTTATAGATGAACATGGGAAAATTGATATTTTAGTAAACAATGCCGGAATTACAAATGATACCTTATTAATGAGAATGTCTGATGAACAATGGGATAATGTTTTAGATATTAATTTAAAAGGTTCATTCACATCAACCAGATCTGTCATTAAACACATGATGAAAAAAAGATTTGGTAGAATAATTAACATTACATCAATTGTCGGTTTAACTGGTAATGCAGGCCAAGCAAACTATGCTGCGTCAAAAGCCGGCCTAATAGGGATGACAAAATCCATCGCTAAAGAAGTTGCATCGCGAGGCATAACAGCAAACTGCATTGCACCAGGTTGGATTGAAACATCAATGACCGATGAGTTAAGTGATGATGTTAAAAATAAATTTTTATCGCAAATTCCTACTGGAAAAATTGGTTACCCAAAGGATATAGCAAATGCAGTAATTTTTCTTGCATCAGATGAGGCAGAATATATAACTGGACAAACTATCACAGTAGACGGTGGTAGAATAATTAATTAAATAAGAGGAGACACATAATGTCAACATTCGATAAAGTAAAAGAAGTAGTAATTGATAAACTAGGAGTTGATGAAGCTGCAATTACTGAAGAGGCTCATTTTGTTAATGATCTAGGTGCAGATTCACTAGACACTGTTGAACTCATTATGGAATTTGAAGAAGAGTTTGGTATTGAAATTCCTGATGAGGAAGCAGAAAACATTACTACAATTAGTAGCGCGATCAAATATATTGATGAACATAAATAAATAGTATATTTATAAATGCATAAAAAAGTAGTAGTAACTGGAGTAGGTGCTTTAGCTCCTAATGGGAATTCTGCTGAACAGTTTTGGTCAGCAATTGAATCAGGTACTAGTGGCATAGCTCCTATTACATACTTTGATGCCTCTAATCATAGAGTTTCAATAGCAGGAGAACTGAAGGACTTTAACCCTGAGGATACTCTAGATCTTAAAGAGATTCGCAAACTTGACCCATTTTCTACATTTGCACTAGTATGCTCAAATGAAGCCGTCCAATCAGCTAATCTGGATCTGGAAAGTATTGACCTAGATCGTGCTGGCGTTGTTATTGGAAGTGGAATTGGAGGAATTCAAACATTAGAGTCTGAGCACGATATCATTAAAAATAAGGGTGCGAGAAGAGTATCCCCACAGTTCGTTGCAAAAATGATCCCTAATATAGCTGGCGGTCATGTATCAATGAGATTTGGGTTTCGAGGACCAAGTCAAACAGTTATTTCTGCATGTGCTTCATCCAACGATGCCATTGGTATAGCTCTTCGGCTAATTAGGTATGGAGATGCTGACATAATGCTTACTGGTGGCACTGAAGCAAGCATTACGCCTCTCACTATTGCAGGCTTTGCTAATATGAGAGCTCTTTCTCAAAATTGCGAAAATCCTACCGAAGCCAGTAGACCTTTTGATGCAAATAGAGATGGATTCGTACTTAGTGAAGGAGCAGGAATGCTTGTAATTGAATCTGAAGAACATGCTTTAAAAAGAGGAGCTACTATACTAGCAGAATTAGCTGGTTATGGTTCATCTGATGATGCGTTTCATATAACCCAACCTGCTCCAGAAGGCCTTGGAGCATTTAAAGCTATGAAAAGGGCATTAGAGGATGCATCGATTACCACTGATGACATAGATTACATTAATGCTCATGGTACGTCTACACCTTTTAATGATAAGAACGAATCAAAAGCAATTGGGAACCTTTTCAAGGATACTTTGCATAAACTAAAAGTCAGTTCTACAAAGTCTATGACAGGTCATTTACTTGGAGCAGCAGGCGGTTTGGAGGCAGTTGCAACAGTTAAATCTATCGTTAACAGTAAGATAGCACCGACAATTAATTACAAAAACCCGGACCCCGAATGCACATTAGACTATACACCGAATAATGCTGTATCCCATACTATCAATGCTGCACTATCTAATACATTTGGATTTGGAGGCCACAATGCTGTTTTATGTTTTAGGAAATATAATTGAGTCTATTATATAAACTTAAAAACATACTCAAAACAGATGATCACCTCTCCCCTGTAGAAAAAAAAATTAACTATTTATTCCATAACCGTGAATATTTAGTTCAAGCATTCACCCACAAAAGTATTACCCCGTCCCCAAGAAAAAATTATGAGAGATTAGAATTTCTTGGTGATACTGTTATTGATTTAATAATAAGCAGAGAACTAATGAGAGAATTCCCAGAAGGCGATGAGGGCTTACTGACTCAAAGAAGAGCATCTTTAGTAAGAAAATCATTTTTAGCTCAAATCAGTAAAATGTTAGACCTAATTGATCATATTAATATTGAAGCTAGCGTTAATATGAATATTGAAAAAATAGCAGAGAAGCAACAAGCAAATCTTTTCGAAGCTATCATTGGAGCAATCTATTTAGATGGTGGTATTGAACCTTGTAGAAATTTAATTTTAGATACAATTTGGGCCCATAGAACTGAGGCATGGAAATCTACTAATTATAAAGGTAAGCTGATTGAATATTGCCATATAAAAGAAATTGGAAGTCCATCATTTAATGTAAAAGATATCACTGGTCCTGACCATCAAAAAACATTTGAAATTGAAGTTAAGATTGATGATAGATGTTTTCCAACAGGGATGGGATTAGATAAAAAATCGGCAGAACAAACAGCGGCAAAAATAGCTTTAGAAACGCTAAATGCCCCTTTTTAGTTAGATCACGATTCTAGCTCTTTAATTTTATCTCTGATTTTTGCAGCTTTTTCATATTCTTCTTCATCTACTGCTTGCTTTAATTTGACCTCAAGATCTTCAAGGGAATACTTTGGTATTATAGTTTGTTTATTATCAGAAACTATTTCGTTTTTATCAACCCCAGCCTCTCTAATAACCTCTTCAGTTACATATATTTGAGCACCTAATCTTAGAGCTATTGAAATAGCATCACTAGGCCTTGCATCAATATTCTTTGTACCAAAATTTTTACTTTTAATCTTCAAGCTTGCATAAAAAACCCCATCATTTAATTGTGATATATTTACTGCATCGAGTGTGGCATCAACTTTTTTAATCATATCACAAATAAGATCATGAGTTAACGGTCTTGGGGTGTCGACAACCTCAAGAGCCAATGCGATAGATTGAGCTTCAAAACTTCCAACTAAAATTGGTAAAAATAATTTGCTAGAATCATCTTTTAATATGACTGCATAGCTGCGACTAGATGGGTGATATGATATTTTTTCTACTTTAACAGGTATCATTATATTTTTGATAATTTATCTTTTAATGTTTGGATATTTTTTACCGGACTAGGATCGGTATTATGCAAAATTGCGCACCAGTAACTTAACCAATCTCCATAATGTATCAATAGTAAGAATCTTTCTTTGAAACTATTTCCATCAACTTTGATTTCTTGTTGGCTAACATTTAAACCTGATAAAATTTCACTAATAATATTCTTTCTAGATTTATTTCTGATATTCATTTCTTCGTCCATTAACCATAGAACATAGTAATTTGAGAAATATTTTTCATTATTCTCCCATCCAACAATTTCGTTATGATTCATCTCAGGATATATACTATGATATGCTAAAATTTTACTGTTTTCGCATATTTGCCCTTTTAATCTAACAGCCACTGTCTCCAAAGATCCGGAGTCAGCATATATAATGGGCAACTTATTGTATAATTTATTAGCTAATTGATATACAAGGTTATTTTCTTTATCTGAAGAATACTCTACCCTTTTTGATTTTATCAAATCAACTGAGGATTTTAACCAACTGCTGACTTCAACATTTATCAAACTAGTTTTTTTCAAAATGTATAGCAAAGGAATGAACGAAAAAGCTAAAGCAGCTCTGGGTTGAAGGCCAGAGGGTATATTGACAAAATCAAAGCTGTAGTTCTTACAAAGAGATTCTAAAACTCCTCCTGTAGTAATTCCAATCACCTTTGCACCTAAAGATTTAGCCTCTTCTAAAATTGAAATCGTTTCTTCTGTATTACCTGAATAAGATGAACATATTATGAGAGTTGAACTGTTTGCCCAGGCAGGTAGATCATATCCTCTGTTTACAACGAAAGGTATTTTAATCTCATTTTTAATTAGAGAGTATACAACATCACCACCAATTGCTGACCCTCCCATGCCTGCAATGATTATATTATTCACATCTAGGTATTCATTTTTCAGTGTTATGTTTTCACTTAATTTTATTGCATCAATTATATTTTCTGGAAAATCCCAAATGGATTGATACATATCGTCTTTATCAATTTCGTGCATTAATAATGTCTTCCTTGAATAAATTTAAAAAAACTGTATAATTCACTATTATTACCGATTCCAAATTTTGATAATGAATCATACGCATTAGAGAAATAATCAAAAGCTATTTTATCTACTTTATTTTTTACTCCACTTTGATTCAAAAATTTACGAATGTTATCTAAATTTTTTCCATCATATTCATCAACTAATTTTTCCCATCTCATCTTATCTTCATTTTTTGCAAGTATTGCTAAAGGTGTTTTTTTATTTGAGGCTATATCACTACCCAAACTTTTACCCATGACCTTTTCATCTCTAAAAATTTCAAATAAATCATCTTGTATTTGAAATGCTACACCAAGAGTTTTACCAATATTATAAAGAAGTTCTACATTACTCTTATTTTCATTTTCAATAATTGCTGGTAAAGCTAAACAAGAGCCAAGCAATGCACCGGTTTTCTTCTTCACCATTTCTATGTAATCATCTATATCTAGCTCATCTTCAACCTCATATTGTTTATCCATAGCTTGACCTTCGCATATTTCAAGTACCATTTCATTATATTTTTGAAATAATATTTTTGAGTTTTGATCAACTGATAACAAAATAAGCTGTGTGATTGTAAAAATACCATCGCCTGCTAAAATTGCAGAGGGAACATCGTACTTTTTATGTAATGTAGGCATATTTCTTCTTTTATCATCAGAATCCATAATATCATCATGAATAAGAGTAAAGCAATGCAATAATTCAATAGCCATTGAAATTTTCATAATATCATCTGGATCAGATTTAAAATGTCTTCCAGTTAAGTGAACAATTATTGGCCTATATCTTTTACCTTTCCCCTTCAATGAATACTCAATTGGCCTATATAAATAGCTTGGGGTTTTTGGAAATGAAAAACTATTTAATGACTTATTAAATTCTTTGCGAATGAATTCAATTAGCCCTGAGATATCTTCCATTTAGTGTGAGCTAGCCTCTAGTTTTCCAAATTCATTTAATTTGTTCAGTATCAATTCTTGGATTTCGCTCATCTTCTTAGGTGTATTCCCTTCAAATCTACATACGATTACAGGTTGAGTATTTGAAGCTCTGACTAGACCCCAACCTCCATCAAATTTGACTCTTACACCATCAACTGTAATACAATCATAATTACTACTAAAATAGCTTTCAGCCTTTTTAGCAATATCAAATTTTAATTCATCAGATTCTGCTTCTAATCTTATCTCAGGAGTAGAATAATACTTCGGTATTTCTGCTTTTAACTCTGAAAGTTTTTTATCTGTTCTTGATAATAATTGCAACAATCTTCCTGCCACATATATGGCATCATCATATCCATAATAATCATCTGCAAAAAAAATATGACCACTCATTTCACCACCTATCTTACAATTATTTTCGGCCATTTTATTTTTTATCAAAGAATGCCCAGTATTCCACATCACAGGTTTACCGCCATACTTTATTATCATGTCCTCTAAAGCCTGAGAACACTTTACATCAAAAATCACTTCATCTCCTTGTTCAACAACATCAGATATCAAAATAGCGAGTAATTGATCTGCCCAAATTATGTCACCAGTTTCATCCACAACTCCTAACCTATCAGCATCACCATCAAAAGCTATACCTAGATCATAGGTACCTGTTTTTATTTCATTTATAAGGTCTTTTAAGTTTTCTTCTACAGTTGGGTCTGGATGATGATTAGGAAATGTTCCATCAGGTTCACAAAATAATTCTTTTAAATCAACACCTAAATCCTTAAAAATTGAAGGAGCGTTTATGGCAGCTGCAGCGTTACCACAATCCATAACTACTTTCATTTTTCTGTTTATAGAAATTTTACTTTTTATCATTTCAGCATATTTTGGAAGAAGCTTATAACGTGTTTCGGAACCTTCACCGCTTTCATAATCCAAATTGACAATAAACTTTTTAATTAATTGTATTTGGTCTCCATATACTGGTTTTTTATGCAAAGATAATTTAAACCCATTAAACTCTGGAGGATTGTGACTTCCTGTAATCTGAACAGATGCAGAAACATCCAATTCAAAAAGACTAAAATAATTTACAGGGGTTGGTACTATTCCAATGTTTATTACATCAACTCCAGTTGATAGAACGCCCTCTTTGAAAAAATTAATAAGATCAGGGGTTGTTAGTCTAATATCTCCACTAATGGCAATTTCTCTACCACCTGATCTTTTTACTAATGTACCAAATGCTTTCCCCAAAGAAACAACAACCTCTGGCGGAAAATCCTCTGCAACTTTTCCTCTAATATCATATTCTCTAAAAATATATGGATTCACATTCATTTTTTGTATCTCTTTTTCTTTTTCCCCTACAATCGAGGCAATTTTTTTAATAATCTTTTCCATCCAATTTTATCTAGCATTGATTTCATTTTTCTAAATCCAATTCCATAATCAGGATCAGTATTCTCATTCATATTTTTTAATCTATACTTACTTAATTTTGAACTATAATTTTCATATATCAAGCTAGATCCCAAATTACAAAATCCTTCCCTAAAATCTGATTGTAAATCAATTTGATTTTGAAATAAATAAACATGAAGAAGTTCATGAGCTAAAACTGCATTAAAAATTTCTTGATGTAAATTGGATAGGATATAAATATGGTAGTCTTGATCGATAATTTTCCCAGCTAATGTACTTTCTTCATAACTAGTATACCCTTGAATATTTCCATGCCTATGGCCTGACATTTTTATCAAATCATCCTTACTATCAATTAATGTAACTGGAACCTTTTCTGGTAACTCATTAATACCAATTTTTTTTAAAACATTTAAAACTTCAGCTAAGTTTTTATTTAATTGTGATTTACTCTTCACCACATT
This sequence comes from bacterium, assembly GCA_038127595.1. Taxonomy (GTDB): domain Bacteria; phylum Fidelibacterota; class Marinisomatia; order Marinisomatales; family UBA1611; genus TMED80. Next base: position 16,117 of record JAYPIC010000005.1, read on the forward strand.
TGGTTTACATAAGTTGCAAACAAATCTGTTTCCACTTACAGAAAAGCCACCTTTAGTTAACTGTTTTGATATAAGCCTGTTACAATTATCGCAGCTAGGAATTTTATCTTCATGGTAATGATGATAATAATTACCCCAAAAATCTTTAATATATTTGTCTTCAACGGGCTGGTAACATAAATCGCACTTTGGAAGAATATGATTTACATAACAACTTTCATGATATTCTTTACCTTCATGAACATTATATATGCCATTAATTAAATCTCCACATTCATCACATCTTTTTTGAATGTGCTGCTGAAAGCATCTTTTATGATAGTTTTTACCTTTAGAGGTGTTGTAGGATGCTTCAATTTTTCTATTGCAATGATCACAATATATTTGAATATGCTTATCATAGCAAGACCGATGGTAATTATTACCTTTGTGAATTAAATATTGGCCTGTCAATTCACTCTTACAAGTTTTACAATATTTTTGAGTCCCAAAAGCAACTGAAAATAATAAAAAAATTATAGAAAATTTAATTAGCCAATGCTTCATTTAGACTTTCCAAAAGTAATACTTAAAATATCAAAATTTTTAAAAATGACCTTTATATCGATCTACTGGATATTTTTTTTCATTCTTTTTCATCTTTTGCTCTACAGCTGAGGAAATATCTATATTATTTCTGTTCGCAAAAGCGATTGCATATATTATGATATCAGCTAACTCATCAATAGCTTCTTGCCGAGATATGCCTTCTGACATCTTTACTTTTGAATCTTCCTCTGTATCCCATTTAAATATATCCATAAGCTCACTTGCTTCAATTGCCAATGCCATAGAAATATTTTTCGGGCTATGAAACTGAGACCAATCTCTTTCTTTTACAAAATTCTCCACAAAATTTTTTAGAGCATCCATAGAGGTTTCTTTATCAATCATATACTTTTCTGAAAAATTATTTATATTTTTGACCAATAGTTTAATTTGATTACAAAAGCGTTGTTTGATTCTTCTGACCATTCATTATCGCTAGCAGAGAAATATTTATTTTTATTGATATTGTATACTACAAAAATAGTACTGCCTGGCCTATATTCCCACCTTAGAACAAAAGTACCAACATTATTCTCAATCTTAAAATTTGGGTTATCATAATTACTCAAATAATCATAAGAACCTAAATTCATAGTTTCTGGCGCTAACAAATTGGAAAAATTATCATATTTAATGTCGGCATAGAAAGGTTGAAAGTAACCCTGGAATGTTAAATCAGGAGAAAAGGTCCAATCAAGACGTAATTGGATTTGGTCTGTAGTTTGCTTTGATTTCGCATACACTCTAACAATTTCACTACCATCCTCAATGATATCTACATATTGCATGTAGTTAGGGGAAATATCTCTTTTAAACTCTAGACTAAGATTTAGCGGGTCAATTGGTTTATAGTCAATTTCAAATTGAGAGTAGTATCCTTTACCTCTTAATTTTGCATTACCCATTCCTGCATCAATAGATAATATTAATTTTTTCCTTCTATCTGATTTTATCCAAAAGCCATTATACCAAAATTTTTCTGTTTCATATACCCAGGCATTATCGTCCCTAAAAATATCTTCATCATTATATGCAGGTTGTTTGATAAAACTATTTAAACCAAATCGCCAATAATTTTTTAATAATGTCCAAGTTTCGATACTCAGTTCGTCCTCTATCAAAATGTCATCAATGCCCCATTTTTTATTTAATTTAATTTCAAATGAACTACCTAGAAGGTAACCAATTGGTTCTAACCTTCTAATTTTAAACATCATACCAGACCAAGTCATATCATTCCTTCTAAGATATCCTAGATCATTGATATCAAACTTATCATCATAGCTACCAAGCCAAAACCTTGACTCCCACCAAGTAGCATTTTTATATCCGATATTAAACCTAAATGCATCTCCAGATTCATTTGCATTTGATCTAACAATTTGACCGTTTGAAAAAAGTCTATTATTTAGAAGTCCTATTTTCCAATCTAAGCCTAGAACGTTTGCACCTGTAGAATTTTTGCGGGTGACGTCAGTATAAATTAAGCCAACTCTTGAGAATTTATTCAAAATAGATTTCTCTAATTTACCAACGGAGTAACTAGTTTGAGGTTCGACAACGAATCTATTTTTATTATCACCAATAAATAAATCACCAGATTCTTCTTTAGTCATAGCATTAATAAAACCGTAATTAATACCACTATTGGTAGTTCCAATTAATTTAATTGCACCAATTATAGTTGTATTATCTGATACGTTTTCTAGATCCCCGCTATCAGGGTCAAAATAATTAGGCGTAGCTCCAATTCTTCTGGAATTAAATAAATTCATTCTATTTTTAAAAAAACTTGCTCCTTCGGAAAAAAATGGCCGCTTTTCTTCATAAAATGTTTCAAATGCACTAAGATTTAGTACTGAAGGGTCAGCCTCAACCTGTCCAAAATCAGGATTGACTGTAGCATTAATAATAGCGTTTGAGCTAACACCATATCTTAGGTCTGCACCTAGATTGAACTGATTCTCTGATTGCCTAGAACTAGATAGAAAATAAGGTGCAATTTCTAATTTCTTGGGCTCAGGAATATTTTTTAATCCTTCAAGTATTCCAAATGATGAAACAATACCAACATGGGATCTCCTACGGCCAGGCCATAAAAATTCCTCCTGCGTCCTATGTATATGCCTATTAAGAGATATTCCCCAAACCATTTCATCTTTATCTTCATATTGAAAAACAGAAAATGGAATTCTGATTTCAGCTGTCCAACTACTATCGTTTTGCGAAACTGCTGCATCCCAAACCGCATCCCAGCTTCTATCATAGTTCTCTTGCCCAGATACATTTACATCTATTTTTACTCCTGCAGCATTTACCCCAAACCACTTACCATTAAAATCATCATTTCTAGAGTCAACTGCAACTCCTATGAAATCAGCTACAGTATTGAAGCCATCCATGTATGCATCTCTTCGCGTTAAAGGTGCTCTTATTTTTTTTGAGTTCGAATCAAAATTTAGAAAAGATATGTAAATAGCATTATCATCATATAAAATTCTAACTTCAGTCTTTTCAGAAGGTTTATCAAATTCTACTGGCACCAGCTGAAGAAAATCGCTTATCACAACTGAATTATTCCATGTAGTTTCGTTTAGGATACCATCAATTACTGGTGACGCTTCACAGCGAGTAGCATAAGCTACTTTATACCTTAACGAGTCAGGGTTAATTACATTTTTACTAAAAATCAGAGAAATGAAAATAAAAGGCGTAATTATTTTTTTGAAATAAATCATATTTAGAGTTCTGATATGTGGATTTAAGTCAGTTAAAAAGAAATCGGAAGAGTTAATAAAGATTGCGCTGGTTCATTTTAAAGTATGTGTATCTAAAACTACAAAATATTAAAATTACATTGAAGCGAAACCTTAACCCTTAAAGCTCTTCAATTGCTTTAATTCTTGCTAAAACAGGAGGATGGCTATATGATAGAAACACCTTGAAAGGATGCGGAGTCAAATGGGATAAATTATTAGCTGCTAATCCTTTAAGCATACTAATCAAAGCGTCCTTATTATTTGTAGTTTCATAAGAGTAACGATCAGCTGAAAATTCATTTCTCCTAGATATAATTGAAGAAATAATTGATGTTATCATACTTACAGGAGCGTAAAGCATCGAAAAGAAAACCAGTCCTGCATGAACTGATAGATCGCTCACACCAAACACATTGAAGAGATTAATATCGCTCATAATTGTACTAAAAACGAAAAGCATTACTCCAGTCTCTAAAATTCCAATGATTGTGCCTTGAATGATATGTTTTAATTTATAATGTCCAACCTCGTGAGCAACCACTGATACAATTTCATCTGTAGAGTGCTTCTCAACCAATGTGTCAAAAATTGCTATCCTGCGAGATTTACCGAAACCACTAAAATATGCATTTGAATGTGCACTTCTCTTACTACCATCCATTATATCAATTCTCGCTAGTGGAAAATTGACTAAATTAGTGTACTTCTCAATCGCAATGCGAAGTTCGCCATCATCAAGTGGTGTAAATTTGTTAAACATCGGTGATATGACATGAACAAATATTGGCTGTATTGCTATCATGAAAACTGTTAATAATGACCAGGCAATTAACCATCCATATGTTGCATATTCATTGAAAAGATAAAGAACGGGGCTAATTATGATTGAGCCTAAAACGATAAATAATGCATATCCCTTTATTTTATCAGAAATGAATAATCCTGCAGACGTTTTATTAAAACCAAACCTTTCTTCAATAACAAAAGTACTATAAATAGAAAAAGGTAGGCTTATAATATCCTGAAAAAAATAAATTATTGCTATGAATAGCAATCCTTGTAATATGTAATGATCAGTTTGAGCATTAACGAATTCATTTAAATTTCCAAAGATACCGGTATGAATCACTACCATGATAAGTATCAAACTAAATGTGCTTGAAAATAGACTAAACTTAGTTCTCGCCTTTAAATACTCCTGTGATTTTGAATACTTTTCTTCATCATAGGCATCTTGAAAGTCTTTCGGGATCTCATGAGTAATATTGCGGAGATCTAGAAAAGAGCCAACACTTGATAGTAGGTATTCGACGATTATTGCAGAAACAATAATTGTATAATATAAATTTTCCATATTTCCCTTTTTTAAAAATTTTAATTAAACATAAAAGTAAAAATCCTAATTATCACTACCTTCAATAACTTCCCTTAGCATTCCCTTTGCGTTACTTAGTTTTTTTTGAGCATCAATTATATCACAAGACCGCATAATCATAACAATGGCAGTTTTTACTGATTTATTAGCTTTCATGAGAGCTTCAAGAGATTTTTCGTAACTTTCTCCGGTTATATTTTTAATAATACGTACACCGCGATCTACAAGTTTTTCATTTACTGCCATAAGATCAACCATAAGGTTTCCATATACTTTCCCCATTGATATCATTGTTGTTGTAGATATCATGTTCAATATCATCTTTGTAGCAGTGCCTGCTTTCATTCTTGTGGACCCTGCAACAATTTCTGGCCCTGTATCTGCAGCAATGACCTTATCAACTGAGGTTGATAGATAAGGCGAAGGGTTTGTAATAAGATATACAGTTTTTGCACTTTTCTTTTTAGCGTAATCCAAAGCGGAAATAACATATTTTGCCGCCCCACTACAACTTATACCAATTAAAAGATCATTCTTGCTTAACTTATACATTTCTAGATCTTTTTCAGCTTGAAGTGGGTCATCTTCTGCTCCTTCTATAGACTTTCTTAAAGCGTTATCACCACCAGCTATTAAGCCAATGAACCAATCATTAGGAACAGAATAAGTTGGTGGGCATTCTGATGCATCAAGTACGCCTAAACGACCACTGGTCCCTGCTCCAATGTAAAAGACCCTACCTCCATTAATTAGAGATTCTTTCGCATAAGAAACCACAACTTCAATATCAGGCAAAACTTTTTCTACCGCACTAGCAACAGTTTGATCTTCCAAATTAATTGTTTCTAAAATTTTAGATATTGGAAACTCATCAATTGATTCTGAATTTATATTTTGTTGTTCTGTATTTAATGTTTCTCGCTTATTCATAATCTCATAATTTACAACACATGCCAAATTGGAAAAACATTACCCTTGATATACCAAAGGGAGATTTAAATAGTATATCTGAGAAAATTTCCGAGATCAAAAGGGTATTATCAATCACTATCACTGATAAAATTGACGAGCCTAATTCTAAATGGTTCGATGAAGGTGGGAAACAACAACCTCTTCTAGGTGAGACCCATTTAATAAAACTTTTAACATCGGCTTCAATTAATTCTGAACTTTTAAATAATGATATTCGAAAAAAGCTAGAAGATGAAACCATAAACATTCTTAAAGAAGAGATTTTCGAGGATCGAGATTGGATTCAACATTCAAAGAATCAATTTAAAGAAATAAAAATAACAGATACCCTGCGAATTTTACCTCCATGGGTCGCTGATAAAAATGAAAGTGGGATCTCAATAATCATTGATCCTGGATCTGGCTTTGGAACTGGCTCTCATCCGACCACGCAGCTATGTTTAAAATGGATTGAAAAAAATACTGATCCAAATTATAGTTTAATTGATTATGGATGTGGATCAGGCATCCTCTCAATTGCTGCAAAAAAATTTGGATATGGCCGAGTTGTTGGCGTAGATAATGACCATCAAGCCCTACTAAATGCAAAAAGGAATAAAGATCTTAATTCTTCTGATATAGTTTTTTTTCACTCTAATGATTATGATCATAATGAATCTTATGATACTACAATTGCAAACATTCTACTCAATACTATTATTAGCTTAAGAGAAACATTGATTTCTAGTTTGAAGGAAAATGGAATTTTGATTTTAAGCGGAATTCTAGAAGAGCAAGCATCTGATATTATAGATGCATTTAAATCTGATATGTTTTTAAGTATTGTTGATAACCAAGAGGGATGGCTACTGATGAAAGGTAAAAAAAATAAATTCTAATTAGAAGGTTTTAGCATATTAATGAACTAATAAAACTATTTTTCATACCAAAAACAAAAAACCCGCCACAATAAGCGGGTCTTTGCTTGGTACGCCTGAGAGGACTCGAACCCCTAACCTTTTGGTCCGTAGCCAAACGCTCTATCCAATTGAGCTACAGGCGCATATGTTAATCTAATTTTAAAATTTTGTGATTTAAATTTACATATAATATGAATGTCATTTTTGAAAAATTATCACAGTTTATAATAGGTTAAAAATCGCAAACTAAAATGAAACATGTCATCTGCTAAAAAATTATTTTTTGCCATTTCAATAATATTCTTACTATCCTGTGAGGAAAGAGATTATCAGGATTGTAACGGCATAATAAATGGTGGTGCTTATTATGATGATTGCGGTGTATGCGTAGGTGGGAGGACAGGACTTACTGAATGCATAGTGGACTGTAATGGTCAACTTGGTGGTACAGCCTATTTAAATCAATGCGAACTTTGTGTTGAGGGTAACACTACCCTACCACAAGATTCATGCAGTAATCTAAACTTTAATGGATATAGCTACAAAACAGTTATAATAGGACAACAAGTATGGCTAGCAGAAGACCTAAAGACAGATCAATTTAGCGACGGTTCAACTATACCTGATTATAACTCAGAGGTAATTGATTCATCTGGAACTAAGTTTGTGACAAATTTAAATGATTCAGAAAATAGAAGATTTTATTACAGTGCCAAGACTTTAAACCAATTAGCTCCAATTGGATGGAGGATCCCAACTAAATTAGATGTTGAAAATTTAATAAATGAATTAGGTGGTGATAGTACCGCAGGTGGCAAACTAAAAGACGCTGGTTATAATTCATGGGATTTCCCCAATCAATTTGCTACAAATGAGTCTGGTTTTGCAGCTTTAGGAACGGGATATAGAAATAATAGTGGCAATTTAGTAGATACGCGGAGAAGATATTCCTTTTGGACACAAGACACCTTGAGAGTAATAGATAGCATTGAGACTTATCATTGGACATTGAAATTAAGCTTTGATAGTAATAATGCTTTATTAGTGCCTGACAGCTCAGGAATTGGTCATCCTATAAGATTAATAAAAGATCATTAAATAAACATATTTTTGTCAAGAAAATGATTAATAAATCAAAAATAATTTTTTCATTTATAATTCTTTTTTCTTGCACCAAACAATTAAATGAAGATACCCAAGATATAATAGACCCTATTCAGTTCATTTGGATTTCATCAAGTGAGAATCAAAGAAGTCTTTCAGGAATTAAAGATATATACATAAACATTAAAAACTTTCCAAAAGTCTGGAAGATATACCTTTCGATTATCAATAACCCTGCTGTAAATAATCAAAATAGAATACTATTAGATACCACTAGCACAATAGACCAGGATATTTATCAGACCTATTGGGATACTAAGTTGTACCCAAATGGCGAATATGAACTATACGCAGAACTCTTTGATAGTTCAAATAATAGAATTTTTACTACTGAGTTTTTCAACATAAATAATTACAAAATGCTTAATGTAAAAAATAATTTAGAATCACCTGTTGATTATCAAATTAATGGTGCGTTTGGAACGATTTTTTCAAACTCTTTTGGATTAATCGAAGTTGAGAACTTTTTTAATGATTTAATTTTAACAAGCTTTTCAGCAGGTATGCCCTGCGGAATTAGTTTAAGTAATTCATTCGTCATTAAACCAGATAGCTCAAATATTCCAATTATTATTAATCCAGATAGCAGTGTATTCTTCCTTAAAATTCAAAATAGTCAGAATTCATATATAGATTCTGTTACCATAAAAAACAATTTTTTATATGAGCGCTGTAATAATATTTCCATTCCAAATGATAATCAGGTGTATTCCATTGGCTATTTTTCATTAAATAATGGAAGTGAAACTAAAATTATAGCAAACTATGGAAATACAGTAGATACAATCGATGTAAATTTTTATGATCAATCAATAAAAATTGATACGTTGATTATTAATTAACCCTAAAAATCTAAATGTTGTTTTTTTACTTAAGAAGTAAGGCCTTTTTGGTTTCAATTATTGTTGGAGTTTGTATTTTTACAAAATACATCCCTGATGGAAAAGCTGAAGCATCCCAACTAACTCTATGATATCCTGATGTTAGATATCTCTCATTTATCAATGTCGACACCCTCTCTCCTAGCATATTATATATAGAAATAGAGACTGTAGTTTCAGATGGTAAGGAATATGAGACTGTTAAAAATGGATTGAATGGATTAGGATACAAACTATGAATGTTAGGCCTATTTGGAAGCGAAATTGATTCCTGTGTGTAGAAATCTTTATTGTATACAGTTTTTATCTCAAAACCATCTTTTGATGCAATAACAATATCGCTTACTTCCAAAACTGACCTATTAGGAATACTAAGAATGATTTCCGTTAAAGAGTTAGTACCCGAGGCGTCATAAGCAAATACATTGTATTCATTATTATTTGATATGTAGTTAATCGACCAACCATTAGGAAGTGATATATTTTCCAAATGTTTACCGATATCTTTTAAGGTTGATAATTTAAATTGAAAACCACCTATCTCAGAATCTGACTCAATGATAATTTTGTCAGTGACTGTGTTTTCTACAATTGATAAAATTCCCTCATCAGTACCTATTTGCATTGATGGGATATTATCGAATAAAACCATATTGACTAAGTTAACAACATCAATAATATTTACATTATTGTCATAATTAATATTACCCGCCTGCTGCCTACATTCAGATATTGGAATTTCTTCAGAATCATCAAGCTGCAAATGATCTAACAGAGCAACAACATCAAAAAAGTTTATTTTTGGTGAACCAGATTCGTCCAAGTCTCCATTTACATTGCCAACAACATATACATTAGCATTATCACAAATATCACATGCATCACCTTTACCATCTTCGTCAATGTCTGATTGAGTAGGATTGTATATTTCTGGGCAATTATCAATATCTACATCAAAACCATCCTCATCTAGATCAGATGGTAAATCTTCAAGCGCTTGGTTAATTGTTGCAATAATTGCTGTTTGATTATATCCTGATTCTGAATAAAGCACTTCACCGTTACCCCCAATTACTACATTATGAGGAATGTACCCTACACCGAATAATCCATATACATTATTTATATCCTCGACAATCGGATGGGAAAGACCAAAAGTGGTCCCCCAACTTGTGCAACTATACGGTTGATTCCAGTCTTGGCCAAATGCGACGAGAACTAATGAATCATTCGTGTATTGTTGTAAAACTGCTTCTGCCTGCGGAGCCTCCGTAGTGCAGGAAGGTCACCACGAAGTAAAAAAATTAATCCACGTAACTCTATCTCTACCATGTTCGTCATAGGACCATGTACCATCGCCATTGTGACAAATATCACCAGAAAAATCATCCACATAACTTCCTACGGTGTAAGTCTGACTGAAAGAGAAAGAAAATAAAAGTATTATGCCTAAAAATGTCTTCATTCTTAACATAAGTTAATATCTACCCCCTAGAAAAATAAAGTTTTTTATTGTGGGAAAAATCTTAGAAAATTGCACTATATGAAAGTTTCAGCCCATCATTAAAAGGCTGAAGAATTCTGCAAATTCCATTGCTGCATACTAACCCACCCTGTATGGAGCCGTACAAAAACGATATTCGCTGAGTTGATGAAATATTATAAGAAAATTCAAGAGCGACCCATTTATTTTTAGTAAAGGATGGAGAAACTTTCCTATTTCGTTCACCAGTAAAGTACTTTATATCTCCATAAACCAAAGCCTCTAATGGATTATACTTAGGGTCAACGGTTACAATTTCTTGAACATTCGTCCAATCATAGTTTAATGTTAAAGCCCACTTAGACGCTTTCCCAACAGAAATTGAAATCATTCTATTTATTTGAAAGGGTATCTGATCAGGATAATTACTAGTTGTCTGATTAACGTATACATCTGGGTTATCAATATCATTTAAAACCCATGCAGAATCTGCATAATTGTAAAATCCGCCGGCATTACCCTTTTTTACATTATTTTTATATCTTTCCTGGTAGGCAAATCCAAACCCTAAAGAATAACCATTATTCATGGCATATGTAAAATCAATAGGAATAGTGAAAGATTTAGAGCTTTGATAAAGTATAGTCTCAATTTGATTATTGATTGTATCAATACTTACTAATTGGGAATCTAAATAAAACCAATCATCTCCGTACCATAATGAGTCTGTGTATTGCCATACTTCAGAAATTGAATTTGAATATCCTTCAAAATATCGATTAACCTTTGGTACTTCCTTGTTTGTACCAAATGCAGTTCTAAACTGAAGCTTATTGTCAAAAACATAACCATTTAGCTCGGTATAGAATTCTTTATACGGCAAAGCACTAAAATTCTCTGTTGGTAACAATCCAGGAACCTCGTTGCGTTCCCACTTTATTGGACTAACCGAGGTCCAAGTATCGTTCCTACTCAGATGAGAATATTGGCTAACGATTTGAAAACCATTTGGCAATCCACCAGAAAGCTCGATTTGAAAACCTCTTTCATCATTCGCATTTGTTTGATGGGCAGCTCTTCCTAAGAAACTGTGATTTTGCTCACGATACAAAATAGGCATTACTTGATAATCAATTCTATTACCATAATTATTGATTATATAATCAGTATCAACAGGACTTAGCCTGTCAAAACTATATTTTTTATATTCAAAAAATAGTGACCAACTATCTGAATAAAAGTTAGAATTAAAATAGAATGCAGAACCTTTTTTTAACGGCGATAATGTCTCAATTTCCTGACCAGAGAAGTTTGTCTGATATGTCCTAGTTTTTGATTGTTTATCTACATATTCCGCAAATATGTCCATATTGGAACCATACCAGGATAAATAAGCACCATGAAGCCGATGGTTTATATCTACTGTATCCATTACTCCTAAGGGCTTTAATTGATGTAGTTCATTAGACTGTAAAAATGATACGCCATAACTGAACGGATATGCATCAAAATTAATGTTTGTAGCATCGATATTATGGGTAAACTCAAATTCAGGATATCTTAAATCAGAACCAAGCTGAGCATTTATTGTTTTTCCACTCAATTGAGTAACACTAATATTATCTGCCATATAATTTATTAAGTAACCTCTTGAGCTATTGTCAAAATCAATACTCTGATCATCAAGTTGCGATAAAACTAACCCTCGACCCCAGACCTCATAAACATCACCAAATTTTAGTGTCCAAGGACCAGAACTATATTCTACTCTGTACTTTCTCAAATCTTTTATAGGGAAGCCAAGCTCAGGTGGGTCTGAGTATTCGTACTGTAGCCAAGCTGAAAAATTATTTTTAAAAAAATTTAAATCCATCCTGTTTTCCATGTAAGTAAAATCATCATAACTATCACCAAAATTCATTACAATACCAGCATTATAATTCCAGAAATCTAAGTCAAATACCGAAAAAGGATTTTCTTCTGCATTTAAAAAAGAAAAAGTCGCAATAGCTAAAAATTTCTTATTCATTACTTTTGAAATTGGCAAATATGGTATGTTTAAATTCTGAATTATTTTTTCAAGGATAGTAGAGATTGTATTTGGTCTTTTATCTCTAATTCTTCCCCAGGCATATATCCCTGATGTCGCCATCTAACAGTAGCATCCTGATTAATCAAAATCAAATTAGGCATAATCTGACCATTTAGCTTTTTGGAAATCTGCTGATTTGGATCTATGCCAACTAAAAAATCATACCCTTTAGAATTCACATAAGCTTTTACTTTACCAAGGCTTCTAGGAGTATCTTGATTGATCATAAGAACCTGAAACCCCTCAGAATTAAATTCATTATGATATTGATTAAGATGTTTCATTACCTGCTTACAAGGCTTGCACCAAGTTGCCCAAAAATCAAGCAGAACAGGTCCTGTTTTTAATAATTTGTAAAGAGTAGTTTTTTTACCATTAAGTAATTTTAAGTCAATATCTGGTATTTTTCCTAACGAGGGGTTTTCTTGACCCAACAAAACTATAAAGCTTGTTAAAATAACTATGGATATTATTTTAATTTTTTTCATTTCTATAAAACAGGTTCTAAAAAGTTTTTCAATTCATTTTCATTTATGAATTTTAAACTAACATTGCTAAGATTTTCAACATCAAGAAGCCACAGAGCATGACTTTTGTTGAAATCA
>JAYPIC010000005.1:28944-36111 GCA_038127595.1 bacterium
AATATTTACTGTTTCCATAGCTACCTGTAAAGACCAACCTCCAACAGTAAAATCTATCATTGGTGTGAATTGATTTTCAGGCAAATACAAAACTTTTTCACTCTTTTTTGAATGCCATTGCTCTTCGGGAGTATCTGCAACCACTACAATAGGTGTACCTTGCTTATTAAAAAATCTTATTATCGGAACAGCTCGATGACTACCTGAAACAATCCTATATGTTAGCTCTTCAGATAAATTAAATGATTCTTTAGAAAAATAAAAAATTGTTAGACTGCCATTCTGCTCGATTCCTGTGTAAGGGAGAGTATTTAGCATATCTTTGATAATTTCATCTTTTAGTGAATAGGTTACGTGAAATTGCACCGTTATATAATTGTCATCATCCTTATGATAAATGAAATTTGGTTTTTTCATGACAACATCATAAGGATTATCAATTAATTTATTTAAGACATCTTTTAAAAGTTCAGTATTTGGTTTTAATTCAGGATTCTCTTCAACCATCTGGTTTGCTGAAAAATCCATTGTCCACTCACCACCATTATCAAAAAGCGTAACATCATTTTTAGGTTTTAACTTTTCATCCTCCTTTAAACCAAGCAAAACATCCATAGATTCTTCGAGTTTTTCGAATTCTTGTTGTAGATTTTTTGTAATCATCTCGGATTTGACAGTTACTGGATCTCTTGCGACGACAGGATTTGGTTCTATGAACCTTGGCAGTACAACTGAAACACCACCGCTTTTACTAGGAAGGTAGGAAGAGATCATCGAGCGAATGTTCTCTGCTACCGAACTTTTCATTTTACTAATATCACTGTATTCAGCAGCTATATCTTTAGACTCTATTTGCTCCCATGTAGCCAAATCAATTAATTGAACTGAAATATTTATTTTTTCCAATTGTCTGGAGTATTTACCCAGCAGCAATAAGTTTCTTGAAGCAATAGGTTGCTTTAACATTAAAGACCTATCATTCATTATAACCTCAAGGTCCTGCTTATTTTGGATTAAAAGACCAGGTTCATTTTTAAACTTATTACTGACCATGTCGGATAATCCAGATGAAATCCATTCTATGGTAGGATCGTCTTTAAGATTATCAAAGGGAATCACATAAAAGTAAACAATTGGCTGCCTTGCAGCCATTACTGATATAAAAAAAAGTGTTATTAGAGTTTTCCGCATCCTCATTAAATATGTTTGTTCTCTCAATATAGTATCATTTTAGTAAGACTATCAATGTATATATTTTTCATCGGTTTAACCTTGCCCAGGAGTCTCTAAGCGATACAGCTCTGTTAAATATCAGATTATCAACGCTAGAGTCTTTACTATCTATTATGAAATACCCAGTCCTCTCAAACTGATAAATTGTTTCAATTGAAGCCGTGCTCAAAGAAGATTCCAATTTAGCTTTTTTTATGACACTTAAACTTTTTGGATTAAGATCATCTATAAAATCGCCATTATTTTCAGGATTATCACTCATAAAAAGTCTATCATAAAGTCTTACCTCTGCTTCGATAAATTCCTGAGCACTAACCCAATGAAGTGTACCTCTAACTTTTCTGCCATCTTCTGACATACCACCTTTTGTGTTGGGATCATAACTACAATGAATTTCGGTAATTTCTCCGCTATCATTTTTAATTACATTTTCACAAACAATATAATATGCGAACTTTAACCTTACCTCCTTACCTGGACTTAATCTGAAAAATTTTTTCGGAGGGTCTACCATGAAGTCGTTCTTGTCAATAAAAATTTCCTTAGAAAAAGCCAGTTTTCGTTTACCAGCACTTTCATCCTCTGGGTTATTTTTTGCATCTAGATATTCGATTTCATTATCAGGATAGTTAGTTATTATAACTTTTATAGGCTCTAACACACCCATTACCCGAGGTGCTTTTTTATTCAAATCTTCTCTTAATGAATTTTCTAGTTTAGCGACATCAACAATAGCGTCTCTTTTAGTAACACCTATTGCATCTGAAAAGTTTTTTATCGATTCAGGAGTGTATCCCCTTCTTCTCAAACCTGAGATTGTAGGCATTCTAGGATCGCTCCAACCATCAACATGTCCCTCATCAACTAATCGTTTTAGTTTACGCTTGCTCATAATTGTATAATTTAGATTTAGTCTAGCGAACTCAATTTGCTGAGGATGATAAGCATTTAATTTATTTAAATACCAATCATATAGCGGTCTATGATCTTCAAACTCCAAAGTACAAATAGAGTGAGTTATATTTTCAATTGAATCCTCTAAACCATGTGCCCAGTCATACATAGGATAAATGCACCAGGTACCCCCAGTGCGATGATGCTCAGTGTGTAATATCCGGTACATTACAGGATCTCTCATATTAAGGTTAGAATGTTGTACATCTATTTTTGCACGCAAAGTTTTTTCCCCATCTTGAAATCTACCAGCTCTCATTCTTGAAAAAAGGTCAAGATTTTCAGAGGCCGATCTATCTCTAAAAGGACTTTCGATGCCTGGTTTTGTCAAAGTGCCTCTTTGATTCTTAACTTCATCTGAGCTTAAGTCACATACATATGCATTACCTTGCTTAATTAACTCGACTGCATAATCAAACATCTTATCAAAATAATCGGACGCATAAAGCGGCTTATCATCCCATTCAAACCCAAGCCATTTTACATCATCAATGATTGATTCAACATATTCAACTTCTTCTTTTAATGGGTTGGTATCATCAAACCTCAAATTGCATTTTCCATTATACTTTTTTGCAATCCCAAAATTCAAACAAATTGATTTTGCATGACCAATATGAAGATAACCATTTGGTTCTGGAGGGAATCTAGTGTGGACTCTTTTATCCCATTTACCAGTCTTATTGTCCTCATCTATAATTTTTGTTATAAAATTTTCTTGAGTTTCTTTGTTTAAATCCATTTTAACTATTCTTTAATATGTTCTTAAATCTAATTAAGCATGTTTCTTTGCCCAATAAAGTCATCAAATCAGGAATTGAAGGACCCTTAAGTGCTCCTGTAAGTGCAATCCTTAGAGGCTGCATCAATTTACCTTTTCCAACGTTAATAGCATTAACACATTTATCAATTAACTCATCAATATTTGAGCTATTCCAATAATCTAATTGACTTAATTCTTCTTGAAAACTATTCAATATATCATTAGTGTTTTCGCCCCAACATTTTTTCATAGCAGCCTCATCATATTCTGTTGGATGGTTGAAAAAATAGAAAGCATTTTCTTTTATATCTGATAATGTTTTAATTCTATCTTTTATCAACTCTATCACCTTCACCAAATATTCTAAGCTGTGCCCTTCGCCGCACCAAGTTGGATCAAATTCACTTGCAATATCTACCAGTTTAGCTGCAGGAATTTTAAAAATATTTTGGGAGCTTACCCACTCAAGCTTAATAGTATCAAAAACAGCAGATTTTTTATTTACTTTATCTAAGGAAAAATTTTCTTGTAAATAATCAAAGTCAAATATTTCATCATCGTTTCCTGGGTTCCATCCTAAAAGAGCTAGATAATTGATCAATGTGTCAGGTAAGTACCCTAGATCTTTGTATTCACTTGTACCTTTTGCACCATGCCTCTTACTTAATCTTTTGCCGTCGGAGCCTAAAATCATGGGTAGATGTCCAAATTTTGGTATAGTCCATCCTAACGCCTTATAAATCAGCATTTGTTTTGGAGTATTTGAAATGTGATCCTCTCCCCTTATAACATGACTAATATTCATATCATTATCATCAACAACCACTGTCAAATTATACGTAGGGCTGCCGTCCGATCTTGCAATGATAAAATCATCTATCTCAGAGCATTTTGTATTTATTTCCCCATAAACTAGATCCTCAAAACTTATATCACCATCTACAGGAATTCGCATTCTGATTGTATGTTCATCCTCATTTAAAAGTTTAGCATCCACTTCTTCTTTTGATCTATCTCTCCATATTCTAGGATATAGATATGAACCGGACTTTTGTTTAATTTTTTCTAATTCCTCAGTCGATGCAAAACATCTATATGCATTTCCAGTATCTAATAAGTGATTTATTACTTCTTTATATCTATCAGACCTTGATGATTGTTTCAACGGCTCATCATCATACTCAAAACCGAGCCATGACAAAGACTCTAAAATCTGCTCAGTGTATTCATCTTTTGATCTTTCTTTATCAGTATCTTCGATCCGCAATAAAAAGGAACCCTTAAACTTTTTAGCGAATGCATAATTAAAAAGAGCAGTGCGAACTCCACCAATGTGGAGTTGCCCGGTGGGACTTGGCGCAAATCTAACTATAGGGTTCATAAAGATTATTTTTAAATGTTTTTTTAAAAAACATAAGGACTAAAATATTGAGTTTAAATTTGTGGAGGGGGAGGGATTCGAACCCCCGGAGGGCATAAACCCTCGCTGGTTTTCAAGACCAGTGCATTCAGCCAGACTCTGCCACCCCTCCTAATCAAATATTTATAAATAATTAGTTTAAAATTTAATTATTTATTTTAAACAGAGCTCTATAATTAATTAAAAAATTTAGAATATTATTATAGTACAATAAATGGGTTTAATCATTTCAAATTAATCTTTAGTCTAATTGATAAACCAATATCAATCCAACCAGTAATTTTACTATTTTTTTGTCTAATTATTGAAGCATTACTAAAAATGAAAAACTTAAAATTATTTTTAAAAAATTTGGATGGAATCTGAGTATTATTCATTGTAAAAAGACCAATATTACCATTTTTATTTCCACCAAATAAAACTACGAGGTCAATATCTAAATTGTTAAAAATATAATTATCATAAACACCAATAGAAAAATAATCAGTTCCACCAAAAACCTCTGCAATAGAATCATTAACAACTTTCTTAAAATAAAAGTTTTTCAATCCAAAAACAGGTCTTAGGTTTAACGTAGGTTTATCAAAGTTTATGAGTTTTTCTACAAACCTACTTATCCTTTTAAAACTATAAGGTAAAACAATGTATGCACCATAAGCTGATGATGAATTACGATCATATGACTCAGTCGTTTTTGATAAGATTATAGGTTTAGATATATTTAAACCTAATATATAGTTTTTTGAATCAGTGTGCTTGCGATTGAGCGTTTTTTGCTCTTCATTTTCTATAGATTCAAATCGTTCAAACAAAAATTCATTTTGCGCCGGCAATTTGTTTAAGGTCATGGTTTCTAATGTTTCAGAATTTTGTTTTTCTTGTAAATCTAGTTCTCCTCCTAATTCGATAACTAACCTAGCTGCATTAGCTTCAATGTAATTATGAAAACCCCTAGGGCCACCGATAAATTCAAAGCCGTCAGATAATTCATCATCCACTATTCCTTTACGTTCCAATTCTTTAACAAAATTATTAAACGTTTTTTCGTTTAGGGTTGATCCCTTTGGTAAAGATAGAATTTCAAAAAGTATAGATTCAGGCGAATCACTTTTTGAAATGGAAAATAAAAATACTACAGCAATGAATGTTGAATAGAAGCTCCTTCTATAAAATTTCATTAGTATACTCTATGCATCGTAGCAAGCTTATTTATCACCATACAAGCCCTTAAATCCGGAATCAAGAAAGATATCAAACCAACCAGTTTTATACATGTATAAATACAATCCTAGAGCAAATAAAAGCAGACAAGTAAACAAAAAAATAAGAAATTTTTTTCCACTCATAAACAAAATTGATTATAACAAAAGTGATTAGTCAATATTTTATTTAACTAAACTAATAATAAAAATAAGAACATTTAATTTTGTTTAAAAAAAAAGGGCGACTATGAAGCCACCCTTTTTAAGTCAATAGTAATATTTAATTACCAAGTATAAGTAATTGAAAATTGAGTTGCGATTGTTTCATCGTTAAATCCAGTAATAAAACTTACAGGATCAACAAAGAATCCAGGATTTAAGTTCGCGTCTAGCTTAAAACCACCGTAGTTAGCACCAATACCAAATAGCAAACTAAAGTCACTATCTCCCATTGATTTTACTTCTGTATCACCCATCTTCGAGGTACTGCTTAAAACATGATGCTGATTAACACCTGCCCTAATTGTCGCCCACTCTAAAAGGTTTGTTTCAACTGCAAAAGTATACTTTGGTAACATAATTCCGGACATTTCAGTTTCATTACCACTTTCATCTTCAAGTGTTGTAGACATGTAACCAAATCCTAGTGCAAACAATAAATCTGTTGATTCTGTCAGTGCCCAATGTCTATATAGATCCACGTTTAAATTCATCAAAGACATTTTTTCATTATCTTGGTCCATGTACTCAACATGTTCGCCGCTCATGAAACTAAAATTTACAAGCATATGAGAAAATTCCCATATTGGTTGCTCTCTGCGGAGATTAAGTCCAAATCCCATTGAGCTAGGTTTGTGGTCTGAACCATCATCTGCGCTAAATGTCATAAAATTTAAACCAAGCTCTCCAAAACCTGAGTTAAGACCAAAACCTAATGAAATGTCAGAGCTACTTGTCTTCGTATCTCCAACTTCACTTGAGTTCGTATCAAACCCTAGAAGCAAACCCCATGAACCAGAACCATATGCAACATTAAGCAAATGATCTGAACTTTGGTCCATGAAAAAGCCATACTTTTTACCTTCACCAAATAGGAAAGATGCTTTTGCATTTTCACCATTTCCATCAATTTGAGCAATATTAAAATTGTTCATAGTTGCTGGAAACATATATATGTTTTGATCATCCTCTGCCCAGAATCCGGCATTACCTCCTAGTGAAGCTATCCTTTGCTCACTGGCAAAGCTAACTGCCAATAGCATCGAGAGAGAAATGAACGTACTTATCTTACTTTTCATTGTGAGACTCCTTTTTGTGTTCTTTTTTATATTAGTATGTGTTCAATTAATCAGAAGACTAATCGGTGGTAAGTATATTGTTTTTAAAGCCTAAAATGCAAATCATTTAATTTCAAGTGATTTGGCTTGAAAAATGTGGAGAGAGAGGGATTCGAACCCTCGAAACGCCTAAACGTTTACACGCTTTCCAAGCGTGCGCCTTCAGCCACTCGGCCACCTCTCCAAAAAATTAGAATAAAAAACCCCAACAAAAAGTTGGGGTTGTAAAGTAAATTAAATGAAATTTTTAAGTTATTC
>JAYPIC010000005.1:36121-46096 GCA_038127595.1 bacterium
TCAGCTTTCGCAGGACTAATATCATCTGTATTTGTTGTAGCTTCAAATGCTGATAGATCAATATCAACTAAATTGCTAGCTTCATCTAAGCGCTTAAGCGCAGCGTTTAAATCTTCACCATCACGTAGTTTTACCATTTGTTCATTAAATCTCCAGAAACCTGTTTTCTCAGATTTAACGCTCTTAACATACTTTACCATTACAGCATCGGCATCAGCGCCTCTGCCGCTTGCTTTATCTGCAAAGCTTTTTTGTTTTTTTGCCATTTTTAACTTATCCTAAAATTTTTTTGCTGGCGAATTTACTTCTTTAATGCAGCAAGTTCAATTAGTTAGAGAAATTATGTATTTTTTTTAATTCTTTCTCTTTGCTCTCTTTTTTCAAGTTTGGCGGTAGCTAATTTTCTCATATCTACAACGTTATCATGCTCATCTACGATTTCAACACCAAGTAAAGTTTCAATAGCATCCTCTAAAGTAATTAAACCAGTAGTCGTACCAAATTCATCTTCCACTATAAAAATTTGCTGTCTTCTCTTTACAAATTGATCAAGTATATTAGAAACAGAGTCGGAATCTTTTACTGTGTGAACAGGTTCCATAAGCTGCTCCATTGTAACATCAAACTTATCTTCTCCTTGCTTATTTACTAAGTCATATCGATGTACAAATCCAATAACTTGGTCGAGCGATTCTTTGTAAATGGGAATTCTTGAAAATACCAGAGGTGAATATTTGTCGACCACCCTACCTACAGTATCATCATCTTCTAAACTAAATATAACAGACCTAGGTGTCATAACTTCTTCAGCTGAAATATTATCTAATTTCATAAGGTTCTCTATTATGTCTCCCTCCTGGCTATCTATTGCACCTTCGTCTTCACTTAGTTCTGCCATTGCAATGAGTTCTTCCCTTGAGGCCTTTGATTCATCTTTATCGTTTCGTTTTAAAAATTTAGATATTTTTTCGCCAATGAACACCATTGGAAAAACAATGAATATTAAAATTCTTATAGTGTAAGCAGAAAACCCGACGAGTGACTTTGTATAATTCGCACCTAATGTTTTTGGTATTATTTCAGAGAAAAATAAAACACAAAAAGTCAAAATAATTGATGATAGTGCAACATATTCATTTCCAAATACTACATATGTTTGAGCACCAACACCCGCGGCACCTAACGTATGCGCTATCGTGTTTATGGTAAGTATTGCTGAAAGAGGCCGATTGATATCTTCTTTTAATGAAGACATTAGCTTACCCCTTTTACTCCCCGCTTTGACCAACACAGCAAGGTGTGCATGGGATACGCTAAGTATTACTGATTCAAGTAAAGAACAAAGGAAAGATATAAATAGTGAAATAAAAAAGTAAATTAACAGCGCTGTCATTTAAGTATAAATTTAAATTAGATTATCAAACAAACAAATTAAGTTCATTGTAAAGGCAAAACCTTCCCATCAAATGCATGGTTTGTTTTTATATCAAGTAAATTAAGAATTGTTGGTGCAATGTCAACGGTCTCTGTATGACCTATATTTTGATTTTTAGCCCTAACTTTTCTTGAAAATAATATAGGAACATGAGCATCATAGTCATAAGGACTGCCATGGCTAGTTCCGTGAGGATTCCTATATAAATAGCCAGGCTTTAAAATTACAAAAACATCAGCACTTTTATTTGGATGAATCATATTTTTTAACCTAATTGACACCTGATCATCTTCAATTGAGCTTAAAATTTCTTCCTTAGTAATTACTTTGCTGACGCCTTCAACCATAGTTAAATATTTTTTAATTATTTTTACAAGATCTTCTGCAAGATATTCTTTCTTTTTCAGCTTATCATGAAAAAGATAAAAATTTGACCAATCTCTAAAATAAAGATTATCCTCAAACTGCTCACTTATTTCATCTTCTATCCATGAAAATGCCTCATTAAGATGCTCTTGATTAATGCGTCCACCACTCATATTTAATTCTGTTAAAAATTCAGGGAGAGGCAAGCCTCCGTGATCTGAGGTTAATACAAATTCGACATTTTCTAATCCAACTTTATTATCAATATGATTTAAAAAACGATCCAATTGCATATCTAAACGAATGAAATAATCCATAGCCTCCTGCGAAAATGGCCCATAATTATGAATGATATAATCCATCGCAGAAAAGCCAATGAATAAAATATCAGGGTTCTCATCTATTCCTAAATTTTCTTCATCTATTATTAATTTACATAAATCTATCATGACTTCATCAAACCAAGGTGTGCCCATTAGTTCTTTCCCTGGATCATGATCTTTATCAAACGATATTGGAAAAGTTGGATTATAATCGTTTATTTCATTTTTAGTATCATTAATCATATCATGCTCAACTTTATACCAATCAACTTCACCATTGAAGTAATCTTCCCGAGAATATTTAAGATATAAACTATCATTTAACACTTTTGTCCACAGAGAATCTCTATAGTTTTGCAAATTTAACTTGCTATTAAAATAATTAATGTAATTGGGTAAGGAGTCAGCATAGAAACTTGAGCTTATAAACCTATCAAGATTATTATAATAAAGAACTAAATCAGGATTTTGACCAGCTAACATAATAGCTGACCTATCTTTTCCTGCGATAGAGATAACCTTTGAATTTGGATTAGACTCTTTCAAAATATCTCCCATTGTTTTTGCATTGTATCTAGCATAAGACCTTCCAATACCCTCCCCGCCAATTGGCTTAGCAGTAGGGTCTTCAACACAGTTGACAACCTTTCCTAATCCTCGGTCGTAATAACTATTACCCAATACACCTGATTGCCCAGGATGATTACCACTACCTATGGCAAAATGTCCTGGCCCTGTAGCAGTGTAACCATGCTGGTGGAATGCATTTTCAAAACTAATACCATTATCACTCAACCATTGTAGTCCCCCTTTATAAAGCTCTCCAAATCTTGAAAAATGATCTGGTCTCATTTGATCTGCAACCAGAACAACAACTAATTTTGTTTTTGGATTAGATGTACAGGAGTTAAACAAAAAGGAAAGAACTACTAGTCCTAATAATTTTAATTTCAACCACTAACCTTCAAAAATTTTCTTTTTCCAACTTTCAATATAAAAGAATCAGATGTTTTTACTTTATGGTGAATATCAATTACTGTCTCACCATCAATTTTAACAGCTGATTGTTTTATCATTCTACGTGCTTCACTTTTACTATTCAAAAGGCCAGAATCAGCAATTATATTAACTAATAGATCATCTTCTTTTAGCTGATAATCATCAATATCATCCGGAACCCCTTTCGAAACTGTTACTTGATTAAAATGATTTTCTGCCTCTATTGCCTTATTTTCATCATGGTAGACTGCAACGATTTTTCTTGCAAGTTCTCTTTTCAACTCCATAGGATTAATGGAACCATCTTCAAGTTTTTGTGAAACTTCATCTAAATGATTTTTATCAACATCAGCTGCTAGAGTGAACCAAGAAAGCATTATATTATCTGGGATAGATAATGTTTTACCATACATATCATTTGCGGAATCAGATATTCCTATATCATTCCCATAAGACTTTGACATTTTTTCAATACCATCAGTCCCCTCTAAAATTGGCATGGTTAAAATACATTGAGGTTTCTGTCCTACAATTTTTTGAAGATTACGCCCCATCAATAAATTAAATTTTTGATCAGTACCTCCAAGCTCAACATCGGATACTAGCTCTACAGAATCTTGAGCTTGGGCAAGTGGATACAAGAATTCATGTAATGATATGGGTACTTCTGAATCATATCTTTTATTAAAATCATCTCTCTCTAGCATTCTAGCTACAGTAGTTGAACTAGATAACTTAATTATATCTGAAAAACTCATTTCATTTAACCATTTAGAATTATATACAACCTTAAGTGTATCCATATTTAAAACTGCACCAGCTTGATCTAAATATGTTTTAGCATTATCGCGAGCATCTTCGATGGTTAGTTGCGGCCTTGTTTTATTTCTGCCTGTAGGATCACCTATCATAGCAGTAAAATCACCAATTACAAGAACTGCCTGATGTCCTAAGTCTTGGAAATGTCTTAATTTTCTTAGGACAACACTATGACCTATGTGAAGATCTGGACGACTAGGATCACATCCTAGCTTAACAATTAGTGGCTTATCATTTTTTATTGAATTTTCAATCTTATCTCTAAGCTCTTGCTCAGGAATAATTTCTTCAACACCTCGACTAATCAGTTCAAACTGTTCATCTAAAGATCTATTCATCTATTTCTTTTCATTTCTCTATTTATTTCTTTTTCAATGTCCCGACGCTTTTTGGTTTCACGCTTATCATAAAGTTTTTTCCCTCTAGCTAAACCAATTTCTACTTTCAACCAACCTCTTTTATTGAAGTATACTTTTAACGGCACAGCGGTTAAACCTTTTTCTGCTAATTTTTGGTTTATTTTAAGTATCTCATTCTTATGTAAGAGCAAACGCCTTTTTCTCACAGATTCATGACCACTAAAACCAGTATGGCTATATGCACTAATATGCATTCCAACAAGCCATGCTTGACCTTTTTTAATTAATACATAGCTCTCTTTTAAACTGGCATTCCCTTCCCTTAAGCTTTTTACCTCACTTCCAAGAAGTTCAATTCCAGCTTCAAAAGTCTCAATAATCTGAAACTCATGGTATGCCTTTCTATTAGTCGAAACAGTGCTTTTTTCCATAAATTTAAGCTTCTAAAAATACATTCCTGCTCATTAGCAGTCCAAGTTTATTCCAATATTCAAATTATCAATATTATTTAAATATTTAACCACTTATTATTGTATCTGTGTGAGCTATAAATTACTGTACTTGTTAAAAAACATATCAAAGAAAAGATGAAAGTTTTATTAATTGAACCTTACTACACCGGATCCCATAAAAAATGGGCAGAAGGATTTAAAAAATACAGCTCTCACCATGTCAAGATTCTGTCTATGAAAGGCCAGTTTTGGAAATGGCGCATGCATGGGGGTGCGGTTACACTAGCTAAGATGTTTAATAACATGGATTGGAAGCCAGATTTGATTTTATCTACAGATATGTTGGATCTAACAACATTCTTAGCATTAACAAGAGCAAAATCAAATGGTATTCCAACTGCAATATATTTTCATGAGAACCAGATCTCCTACCCTTGGTCTCCAAAAGACAGAGATATTTTAAATAAAAGAGATAACCATTATGGTTTTATCAATTATGCATCGGCATTATCAGCGGATAAAGTTTTTTTTAATTCTAATTTTCATAAGAAAATATTTTTAAATGACCTCAAGCCCTTTTTAAAAAATTTCCCAGATAATAACGAAATAAATACTATCGAAGAAATAAAAAATAAATCACAAGTACTTCATTTAGGTTTAGACTTTTCAAATTTCAAGGCTAAATCTGATAAAAAAACTGATACGCCAACTATTCTTTGGAACCACCGTTGGGAATATGATAAAAACCCTGAATTATTTTTTGATTTGATGAAGAAATTAAAAGATAAAAAAATTGATTTTAATTTAATCGTCATTGGGGAATCCTTCGGAAACTCTCCAAAAATATTTGAGAAAGCAAAAATTGAATTTGATAAACACATCATAAAATGGGGTTATCAAAAATCTATTAACGATTATGTGAATTGTCTTTTTATGTCTGATATCATCCCTGTTACATCAAACCATGATTTTTTTGGAATAAGCGTAATGGAGGCAGTATTTTGTAATGTGTGGCCTATATTACCAGACAGGCTTAGCTATAAAGAACTTTTCAAAAATAAAGGTCACACTGAAAATATTTATACCAATGACAATCAACTTATGAAAAAAATTGAAGCTGCGATCAAAAACATTCACCCGATAAGGAATCAATCTCTAAAAAAAGTAGCACAGAAGTACGATTGGAAAAGATTAGCAGGGGTTTATGATTCTAAATTTGAGAAAATAATTTTGTAAAATAATCTACAATAATTTGATCTGATTATTTTAAATAGATCATTTTATTTGTTTCTCTAAAATTGGTTCCTTTTAGCTCGATAAAATACATACCAGCAGACATATTAATACCACTATCAGATCTGCCATCCCATCGCACCTCATATGAACCGGGATTTAAATTCGAGTTCAAAAGTGTCCTCACAATCTCTCCTTTTACATTATAAATAATTAATCTTACTTGATCACTATTAACAATGTCGAAAGGTATAGTAGTAGTTGGGTTAAATGGATTTGGGTAGTTTTGATGTAAACTATTTTTTAACGGTACTATATTATTGTCATGCTCATCAGTACCTAGAGTTAATCCAAAAATGACTGGTATATTTAACCTCTCATATCCTGCGTTAATTTCAATAGAGGTATTTGTGTATGAAGTTTGATGATTAGGAATACTTATTGATACATCAATAGTACTACCTGCTTCAGCCCAACCAGCATATGGATCAATTGCAATGATTTCAGAATCATCAGCCAAATGAATGGAAAAATTATCAATTCCGACACCAAAGGCCCAGTTTCCATTGCAATCTGTATAATAAAGTGCAGCTATAAAAGAGGTTGCACCATTAAGCTCGTCTGTAATCTCAAACATTCTAGAAGTCCAATTTGGATTACCTCCAAGACTTGAATCAACCACAGTCCATGTACCGCCAAAGTCAGATGAGACCATAAAAAAAAGGTCCTCACTAAAGCCTTCACCATTTATAGCTCCATTGGGACTAGAACAAGATTCATAGGGTTGAGGGAAATAAACATCAAATGTAGCAAAGACTCTTTGCTCGGGCAATCTAGTGATTTCATTTGTGATTAAGTATGCACTTTCAGCTCCACCAGCAGCACCAATAGCATCATCATTAATATAAGCAAAATTGGAAGAGTCTAAAGTGCTGTCATAAACAAACCAGTCACTACTTGCTCTAACAGGATCTCCCAATAACCACAAACCTCCAAACAATCCGCTTGGATCATACATTGTTGTGAAATCTTGTGAATTAAAATCAGAATACATCAGACTGGTCTGATAATCAATATCTAAACCTAAATCTGATGTTAACATAAATGGTGAAGTGTAAAACACGTCATTGTCGATACTAAAAGAGAAATCGTATTCTAACATTTCATCATTAACTAACGTATCAAGGTTTATTTCTAGAGGGTCAAACATAACATTATTCCATGGGACCGCATCAATGTAAGATATTTCAGAATTGCCTTCCGCATAAATAGCACCAACTCCTAAATTATACTTTCTTCCATTTTCTAATGAAGTAAAAGAATGATAATTTGAAGTGGTTGAACCAACCATTAAACCATCTTTATAAATTGCATAGGCGATGACCTCAGCGCAATTTGAATAGACACAACTGCTATCATCAATAGTTGCTGTGGGATCGAAATTATCTGCAAAGGGATCCGTACAACCGTATTTTGGGCCTGCCCAAAAATAGGTAGAGTCAATTGAACCTTCATTAAACGTCCAGTTTAATAAAATATTATCAGCAGTATCTACAGCAGTGAGAGTGGCACTATTCCAACCATCTCCATATGTATCTTCGCCAACAACCTTATATGAGCCTGTAGGTACACAAATAGAATAAAATTGATCCACTACGCCGTCAATTATCTGATTACCTAAAGAATCCTCAATATACCAAGATACTTCTTCGGGCCAGTTACCAGGAGAGCAATATAGGTAAACCTGGTTAAACTCGCACAGGTCATACTCACAACTTCCATCGTCGGTATTTGCAGAAGGATCCCAGTTTGAAGCCAATGGATCCGTGCAGCCATAAAGCGGTCCAAGATAAATTGTCTCAAAATATTCTGCATATCCACTTGGAGAAGTAAAATTAAAATATACTAAACCATTTGAGATATCTGTAATGGTCATATAGGAATCATTCCATCCATCACCATAGGAATCTAAAGCCACTAGATTATAATACCCTATTGGCAAGCAAAGTGTAGTGTCAAACGGTGCACCACCAGATAAAACAGTTTCCCCTGAAAGAGAATCATTTAAAAACCAGGATATTTCATCAGGCCAATTACCTTCAGTTACTATAAAAGATACTTCAACCTCATTATTAGGGTCTGAACAATTTCTAGAAGATGCGATACTTTGAATGGGTGAAGAAACAATACTCGAATTACGAGCAGGAAAACCAAAATTATTTTTATTTGGTTTTCTATTTACCCTTTTCTCAATTGATTTATGATTAAAGTTATCAATTTCTAATTGGCTAGGTAAGTTTATACTTCTACCAGTGTTAGTAGAAATGATACTATTGTCATTGTTTACATAGGAATTCTGAAATGACCTTCCCTCGAGAACTTCAATAATCGTTATCTGGTCAATAAGCCATGCCTCTCTGTCCCCAGCAGTATCCACATACCTAAAACCAATATGTATTCTTTGACCTGCATAGCTAGCAAGATCTATTGATATTGCTGTCCAAAAGTTAAGGATTGAGGGGTCAGAGGTATATATACTTTCCCATGAGTTCCCCCCATCAACAGAAATTTCTACAAAATTTAAATCATTTAGCATCTCACCCCAGTAATATGCTTCAAAAAATTCTAATCTTGTTAATGCATCGGATGAAAGATCAAATGGACCAAATGTCATCCTACTATCAACAGCTATATCAGCACCTGCTGTCCACCAAGAAATCGCTGCCCATCCAGCAGCAGGATCATCCAAGTTACAATCAAAACCGTTAGCGCAATATGCATTACCATCTGTGCCACGATACCAACCTCCATTACCATTATCTACAAGATGTGTGATAGTACCTGTAGGTGTACATAATTCAAAACACTCTTCAAAAATTTTATTTTCTACTGAATTGTCATTAATATCTTTCCAAGAAAAAAGAAGGTTCCTATTACCGGATTCAACTTCTAACTCTGAGGGGGCACAAATGTCTTGACTGTAATATAGGTTAAGACAAAATATAAAAAATAATAGGATAGGTGTCTTTTTATCCATTATTGAGCTCCTAACATTTCATTTATAAATTCATATCTTAGTGGCTCATTTTTATAATCTAATCCTATAGCCTGCTCGTTAATATCTTCAAATGTTGAATCAATTACTGTAAATGTTATTGGAGAATTTAACGCTTTTACTTCATGGTTAAGGTCTGTTGATAATAGGCCCCATTCAAATTGGACTTGATTAAATGTTATCCCACTTAAATCGGAAATTATATAAGAGAATAAATTCTTTAAATATGTTGCAGACATAATTGTACTAGTATTGGGTGTTACAATATCATAAAAATCGGTGACATAAAATGTTATAGGCTCTGATGTGGTAATGGTAACATCGTCAAAAAACACTTCTCCGGATCCTTCAAAATATTGGTTATAACGAAATGCCATAAATACAGTACTTGTGTTCGGGAATTGCCTTCTCTCTGGGACTACGACAGACACCTCAAAAGGATGCCATATATCTGCTTCATAATTTTTATTTATCACTTCGCTGGTAGAAATATTCCAAATATCTGTAGCTGAGTAGATGACCAAAGAGGCGCTATTTTCCCCTGAGAGTTTATTTCCGCTTGGAGTCATAGCATATCCTTTAATTACTAGTTCGGTCCCAGGTCTAATTCTATCTTTATCAAAATTATCAGTTACAGTTGAAATTCTATACATTAATGATGTGTATAGAGCAGGATCTTCATCGAAGTCTACATGATCCAATCTTAAACTATGCTCTCCAGTTCTTGAAATAGTATCTACAACACTTGAATTTAGGTATTGATGTGTTAATCCATTTTCTGATTGTAATGTAAACCAATTAAAAGAAAGAGTTCCATATCCTTCTGGCATTTTTCTTGTGATTTGCTGTTCAGAGACTGGATCCCATTCCTCATTCAACGTAAAAGATTCAAAACCGTTTGATACTAGTGCTCCATCACAAACAACTTTAAATA
>JAYPIC010000005.1:46122-47210 GCA_038127595.1 bacterium
TCCCATTCAAATGGAATTGTTTGAAAATTTGTTATTGTGTCCAAGTTAAAAGCATCCCCCGTTTGTGGGTACATAATACTAAAGTCTGTCGGTTTTGAGTTTTTAGATTCTTTTACTTCTACCTTGAAATCATCATAATATGCAGTAATAGTGCGAGCAGAATCATAAACCCAAGGATTGAAGTGCGACCACTCATTTAGTGTTACAAGAAAGTAGTTAGCAACTGCTTCTGAAGATTTATTTGAAAATGATATAGTTATTTCATGCCACTCATTATCAGCAATTAATCTATAGTTCGGATCATCATTACCGATGAAATAAGAAACTTCCTCAAATTCAATAAAATTAGCATCTGCATCGGTAGCAGTTAACCTAATTGCAATGCTGAACCCTGGATCATTAGAATTATGCTGACCAGAGGGAATCATATATGAAAATGAATACTCTAAAGTATCACCAGGGTTGTAAGAGAAATATCTATAAAGTCCTGCTGATCCACTTTCACTTTGAAGCCTTAAATAACGATCACCTTCAACGGGAGCTCTTACTAAAATAGAATCCAAAATATAAAACGCTTCCTGGACATCTAAATTGTATTTAGTTTGAACATTTTCGTCAAACTGATTCTTAAATCCTCCCCATAGGTTAACTGTACCTTCTTCAAAACCACCATTTATAAATCCCTCATTTGGATCATTTAAATAATTTGATGCATCAAAATCTTCAAAATCGCTGTAGCTTTCATCTTTGTCTACAACAGGATCCATGCATGAAGAAAAAATCAATCCGATAATTAAAAAATAGTTTATGCTTTTAAATTTTGATATATAATTCATAGTATTACTTATTTCAAGTTATCCATTAAAATCTCAAAGATCATATTACGTCTCGTAGGAGGGGTGCCAACCACTCTTGGGCCATCTTTATCCAATAAATTGTTTAACTGGATCTTTAATCTCATTCTATCACTGACCTTATATTGAAGATGCAAATCGAAGATCCATCCACAGCCAATTGGGCCTTTATTTTAAATAGATAGTATGGGTATATAGGATGTTAAATGATGGTTTTTTTTTGGATACTTGTTA
>JAYPIC010000005.1:47252-50342 GCA_038127595.1 bacterium
CTTTGGTGCGTTAAAAAAGAGCCTTCCTTGCTGAAAAGAAAAACTTTTTAGAGAGTTATCAAGAAAATATCTCAGGGAATCATTCTTGATAGAATCAAGTTCTATGTCCTCAAATAAACTGCTTTGAATATCATCACTATCATCAAACTGCAAATTATTATAAAGAGAAAATCCTGTATTAAGCACAACGTCATTGAATAAATTATATTTAAACATGAAATCAGCGCCATAAACTGTTGCTCCAGAGGTAGATGAATAAGAATAAACCACAGATCTATTTCTTATATTAGCATCGCTAATAAATTCATCTCCAATGTGGGTAACTTGTTCAGGAATATAAGGAGCTTCAGCTGGATAAAAATCGTGGATCACTCTTAATGGACTGATAAAATTTTCATACTTAGAGTAGAAAAAAGATATGTCTACAAACAATTTGCCAAAAAATAACTTTTTCATCCCTATCTCATAACTGTCCACTGTTTCAATTTCTAAAGGAGGAACAACTATTTCTTCATCAATCTTAAATCCATCTTTATTGCCTCTAAATTGAGTCTGCATTGGAAGGAAAATAAGATCGTCATAGGCCAATGTGCCGTTATTTATTTGATCTCTTATTTCTGGATCATTTACATTTACAATCAAATTAGTATAAGAACCAGTATCAAAAAGATAAGGAACAATGTTACCACTATCTTGGGCATCAAAAAACCTTAACATATGTAGATTAAATACACTTGGTGTTTGAAAAGCTCTATTGTAACTGAATCGTATATTACCGCCGGGAAGTCCATTCCACTGAAGCGCAAACCTTGGACTAATGCGAGCATCATAATATGAGTGCTTATCGTACCTAATTGCTGTCACAAACTTCGTCTGCAATGGAAGCTCTAATGTAGCTTGAGCATATGCACCATATTCCTCAATTTCTATATTTTCGCCCATTATTGAATCAGCTAAGGTTAAGCTTTCAAGCTCGGATACAGGCCCTCTATCATTAAGAAAATCTCTGCCACTTTTAGGCCTGTATACAGAAAAATCTCCACCCATAATAAAATCAACATTAAACAAACTAAAATTCTGCTGAAAATCACCCCTTAAAACATCTGTTTTAACAAAATCTTGAATTTTTGTTGCATCTACTGATTGCTCTAAAGTTAAATCCCTTCTCATCATGTTTAAATATGCAACATCAGAATTCCAATATTCAGTTCCTGACGATCTTAGCCAATGTATTCGGCCAAAAAAGTTTTTCCAAATTAATTTACTCCATATAGAACCCATAGTGTAATCAATGAAATTCAACCCAGAGTCAAATGGTTGATAACCAGATTGAAAATAATGTTCATGACCAAAAGATATTTCAGCATTATTTGAAAGTTCATAATAAAAATGAAGGTTCGCCTTCATGTTTCTTAATTTTCTTTCAAAATCAGAATCCATCACATCAACTGTTTCTACATAATCCCATTGACCATCATTATTTTTATCATCCCATACCTGAGGGACACTAGGATCAAAGAAATCCCAAAACGTTACAGGTTCGTGAGTGCTCCGGTAAGTTAATTCACTATCCATATTATAATCTTGACCAAATGTTCTAGTGTATTTCCAATCAAGAACATTAATATTCTCAAATGAGAATTTCATTGAAAGTGGGCCTCTAGCAGTAGCGAGCCTCGCTCTAAATGACTGGTAATTGCTTGAACCGCCTCCGAAAGATACATTTGCACCTTGAGAATCTTTTGGGTGCTTCGTTATAACATTCAATAATCCATTGTGGGCATTAGGCCCGTATAAAGCAGAACTAGGTCCAAATACGACTTCTAATCTCTCAATGTCCTCGTTTATAAACGGTAGCGTATTCCCATATGCAATGAAGAATGTTGGTTCCATATAGTTTGCACCATCAACCAAGGACACGAACCTGCCGTTAAATGCACTCATAAATCCTCTAACATTAAGAGCTGTACGTCCCATACCTACTTGATATGTTTCAACACCACGAACTGTCTTAAGCATTGATCCTAAATCCCCACCAGCAGTTTTCCGTATTTGCTGCTCCGAGACAACAGCTATAGTAATTGGAGCATCGATGAGTTTTTCTTTCTTTTTTGAAGCAGACACAACAACCTGTTCGGTTTCGAGAGCATCTTCAACCAAGCTAAAATTAATATTTTCATGAAATGGAGCTTTCAAGACGCCTAGGACATCTTCATCAGCCTCTTCTTCTTCATCTTCATCATCAATTCCTAATTTGGAGGAAAAACTACTCTCTGTATCTTCCTCATCATCTGTGATTTCAAATTCTGAAATGTATAGTTCAATCTCCTGAGATTTATAACCAATATAACTTATCATCAGCGTATATTTCCCAGGATCTACATTATCTATCCGATATAAACCATCAAAATCTGAGGTACTACCCATGAACGTGCCTTTTAATATTATGTTCGCACCAAAAAGAGGAGTATTGTTCCTGTCGACTACCTTGCCTGAAATATAATGGCCAGATTGGGAGAATGAGAGACTAACAAACAGGGAAGCAAAAATCAAAAAGTGATTTGTTTTAGAAAGATTCATAAGTTACTCTCTCTTATATTTTGGTTGTAAGTAAATCTAATTTATTTAATATGTGAAAACATTACAATTAATTAGATAAAAATTTTAATTTTTTTAAAAAGAATTTTAATTTTTTTTAAAAATTATTTTTTCTTAATGATAACAAAAGTCATATCATCTTGCAGCTCAGCATTACCTTTTAACCAAGTATCACATAGTTCAACCAATCCATTTTTAATTTCTTCAGCTGATTTATCGGACAATTCTCGTATACGCTCTTCAGTCCTTTCATACCCAACCATCTCCTTATTTTCATTCTCTGCCTCCGGCAAACCATCAGACATCATTACTATAATGTCACCACTATTTTTAAAAGAAATTTCTTGTTCCATGTGCATTGCGCCTGGCAGTGACCCTAAAGGAAGAGCACCAACTAAGATTTCTTCTAACTCGCCTTTTTCAGCAGAATAGTAGTATGCTGGTGGCATTCCAGCTGAAGAAAACCTGATTGAATCTTTTCCTATATTTGCA
>JAYPIC010000006.1:0-27096 GCA_038127595.1 bacterium
CACCGCAGTCAGTACCCTTACGCTTTCATCATTTTTGTAAGAAATATTTGATATAGATATCTTCTGATTAGCCATTTTTTTATTTTGAATTAATAATTCGTATTAATGTTATAATTTTATTTTAGATATATTTACTCTATATGTTAAGGAATATTCTTACTCTTTCAGCTAGTGTTATATTTTCTCAAAATATAGAAAATATATCTTATGATTTTATTAATCATCAAGGTCATATTTTGAATAAGGGCAGTTTAGTTTGGAATGAAGATTGGCACTCTAATGGGCTGTTTTTTGACGGGACGTTCGCTAATTATCCGTCGATGTATGGACCAATAATAGAAAAGAGACTCCTTAAACCAATTGAAGATATATCAAACTTAGATTCCTCCAAAACATTATCTTATTTTGATTATGTACAGGGTGATTATTACTTGGACAATTTAGATTTAGGAATAAAATATTCAAATCCTGGTAGCATAATAAACCTACATGCATTTAAAAGAAGATATGCTGGAGCATATAATCAATATAATTATGGTATTGGAACAATTAGTCCAATTCATTACACTTTTTTAGGTGATTATAATATCAGAAAAAATAATGAAAAATTATTTATATCTGTGGGGAATTTTAATTCTGATTATGGTTTGTTAGACTCATCAAATACCTCATTTTTAGATTCAAGAATAACCTCATCAAGTTTAAAATATGAGAATCAATATGATAGCCTATTATTAACATTAGATTATAATATTTTTTTCCAGCGTTTAAATGGTCTTCATTCATCTTCTATCTTTGAAGGTGTAATTTATCTGACTAGAACAAAAATTGATGGTTCAATGATGATTCTAAGTTCAAACAAATATAATTATGGTTTATCATATAATTTGAACAAAAGGTCTTTAAACCATTATGATGTCAAAAATTTTAATTGGAATGTTATTGATCTCTTTATTCAAAATAAAAAATTAAAATACAGTATAGGCCTAAATACCTTTAAAGATGGTCATGATTTAATTTTTAGCAGCAGATCAAATTTTCAGTTAGGATTAATAATATCTAAGATCAATTTTGAAAGGTCTTATAAACCCTATCATATTGCTTATACAGACTCATTAAACTTTGAACAAAATGATTGTATATGGATTGAAAATAGTTTGCAGATGAAAAGATTTAAGATTGGTTTTGATTTTGCTTTTCAAAATTTTGAAAGAAAAATTGATCAAATGGGGTTACCCACTAAAGGTAATAATCTTTGGATGTCGCTTTATCTGAGTCCTGTTTTTCAAAATGATTTAGAATTTAGTATTAGATACAATAGATCAATTAGCAATGAATATATAAATGATGGTATTGGAGATAGAATGAAAATTCAGCTTGGTAATAAATTTAATTTATTTTCAAATGCAATGACTATAAAATATCATGTTTCAATGGATGGTTACATGAATAGAAAAAATGGTTATGCTCTAAATCCAATAGAGCGTTACCCAGTCTATCAACCAGAACAAGCTTCGCTTAAGAATTTGTGGATACCTAGTTTTACTGTTACAAGCTTTGTTAAAAACGTAGAAATCAGTTATGCAATGCATCACTTAACAAATATTATTGATGACTATTTAAATCGTAGTTATGATAGCAATCAAATAGTTTTTAATAAATATTATCCTAGTATCACCAGGCTAGCTTCCTTGGCAATTAAATGGAATTTTTATAACTAATTAATTTCCCAAGTAGCATAATCGCCAGGTGCTGCGCC
Source organism: bacterium (assembly GCA_038127595.1). Classification (GTDB taxonomy): domain Bacteria; phylum Fidelibacterota; class Marinisomatia; order Marinisomatales; family UBA1611; genus TMED80. Next base: position 1,760 of record JAYPIC010000006.1, read on the forward strand.
TACTTCAAATAATTTTTCAATACCACCGTCTAGAACATAAACACTATCTGGTGCAACATAGTCATTCGTTATACCGAAGAAAATTTGATCATCAATTGAATGAGATGAATATAAATTTGCATTATAATAAGAATCCTTACTTGCATAATTCCCAATTCTAGCTGATGTATTTAGGCTTAAATTATTTTGGTCAATAGGAACTATTCCACCAAGGCTAGTTCTATACACTTGCTCTTGATATATCATAACATTTCCACCACAAACAATACCTTCTCCATGTTCTATTGTTATTACCTCATCAGTAGTTAAATTTACTTGAGCAGTACCAAAAAAAGTTTGGTACCAATTTTCGCTATAATATGTCCTGGAAATAAAAAGATTTCCATTGTGAATAATTAGATGCTGAGGTCCTTTACCAACTTCATATGTTTTGGTAATTTGGTTTGTTAGTGGATCTATTTTAACAACATCAGTTCCATTACCTTGATCATATAGAGCTAAATGTGGAATGCTAGCATAAAGATTTGAGCCATCTGTAGTAATATCCTCAGGCAAACCGTTTAATGATATACTCTGCTCGATAGAAAAAGTATTTAAATTTAAAACTTTGATATCTTTTGAATTCCAATTGCTAAAATATAGTTTATTATTTAGTACGCACATCTCCCTGGGACTTGAGTTATTTGTTGAGATAGTTATTCCAGGTAATGTTAATCCAGTTTCTGATATTGCGTATCGTTTAATCTCGCTATTACCATTAATTATAGCGTATAAATGACTATCATGTACTAGAATCGATTGTAAAACATCGCCAACATTCAAAAGTTCTTGAATTTTTTCGTTATCTTTAAATACAGATATGGACCCATTATTTTGGCCAAAATTACCCTCACTTGCTATAAATAATAAATTGGTAGAAATATTATTATCCGTTGTAGATGCAATTTCACAATTATAACTAAATGCAATTATTCCTGATAAAATAAATAGCTTTATTTTTGATATGATAGTTTCTAATAGAATAATGATTTTTAAATGTCTTTTCATGACTTTTCTCCCGAAAGTTGTTAGGTGATTGTGATTTAACTTACCAAGGTTTCCTGACTTATGTAGTGTCATCTAATTTTACCTTCTCTCCAAGTTTGGAAATGGCGATTAAAAATTAGTATTCTACAAATACAGTAGCGGGGACTGTGCCTGATTCCAACAAGCTTCCCTTTAGTAAACAAATTTTGAAATCGAAATTAACTAAACAAAAATCATAAATGAAACATTGTATATGATATATTTTTTAAAAGGTGTTGTTAAATTTTAATAAACAAACAACTACTTTTTAAGGGCTAATGATAAGAAAAAAATTTGTGATAAGATCTTTAGTAGCGCCATGCTACTCAAAACCATCTTTTTCTTCAGCAAAAATTACTGAGGCTGTATTTGGAGAAACAGTTGAAGTACTTGAGGTAAAGGATAGCTGGATACATATAAAACAGAAGGATGATTATAAAAGTTGGTTGAAAAATTTTTATGGTACTTTTGAAGCGAAGCCAATGGAATGTGATTACATTGTGATTGATAAATATCCTTTATTAGTTGGCAACAAACTTTTCAAGAACCATCAATTATATAAGACCATTAATGGTCATAATTATGACTTTAGGAAAAAGCCAATAAGAATTGGCGCAGTAAATGAATTTGAACAATTGCTTAGTTATGCAAAAAGTTTAATTGGATGTCCTTACAGGTGGGGAGGTAAAACTTCGGGAGGATTTGACTGTTCAGGATTTGTCCAGACTATCTTTTTATTAACTGGCATGCTGCTTCCAAGGGATTCTTGGCAGCAATCAGAAAAATTTAATCATGCAATTATTGATGGGAAAACAAGCAAACCTGGCGATCTACATTTTTTTGGGAGTGATGGTAAAATATCTCATGTTGGTATTTCTACAGGAGGTTACAATTTAATTCACTGCCAAGGGTGGGTTAAGGAGGAGTCTTTTGAACATATAGATTCCGCAAACAAAAAATTAGCAGATATGTACATGCATACTTGTTCAGTTGAATTAAATTCAGCGCGATGAAAATAAAATTTTCTAATAATAACTTATTAAGCAGCGCAGTATTAGTGCTAAATGCGAATTATTCTCCGATGACTGTCTGCACTGCTAAAAGAGCTATATCGCTATATTTTTTAGATAAAATTGATATACTATCAAACTATGATGAAAGTATCAGTAGCCCATCTTTATCGTTAGAGTTACCAAGCGTCATAAAAATAAGGACTTATGTAAAAAATAATAATATGGCAGTTGAAATTAGTAGAAAAAATGTCCTAGTAAGAGATAATTATGAGTGTCAATATTGTGGTAAAAAAAGTAAATCGTTAACTGTGGATCATATAATTCCAAAATTTAGAAATGGCCAAGACACTTGGGAAAATCTCGTTGCTGCTTGCAAAAACTGTAATCAGGCGAAAGGTGAAAAAACTCCTGAGGAAGCAAATATGCCACTAATAAGAAAACCAAAAAGGCCAAATAGAATTCATTATTTTCAAAGGTTAGTTAGGAAAAAGCAAGCTGATTGGCGCCCTTATTTATTTATGGAACCTTTGAATTAATATTTTATGAGCAAAATCAAAAAAAGAGTTCTAAGTGGTATCCAACCTTCTGGAAAATTGCATCTAGGTAATTATTTTGGTATGATGTCTAGAATGATTAATTATCAAGATGAAAACGATTTGTTTTGTTTCATTGTTAATTATCATGCACTAACAACAATTCAAAATAAAGCTGAACTTGAAAAAAATACTATAAATGCTGCCTTAGATTTTTTAGCTCTAGGTATGGATCCAGAAAAATCTACTTTTTGGGTACAGTCTGACGTGCCACAGGTAACAGAACTAACATGGCTTTTATCAAATATAGCTGGAGTAGGTCTGATGGAAAGATCTACATCCTACAAAGATAAAATTGATAAAGGACTCAGTCCCAATATGGGTCTTTTCTCGTACCCAATATTAATGGCTGCTGATATTTTACTTTATGGTAGCGAAATAGTGCCAGTTGGTAAGGACCAGAAACAGCATCTTGAAATTACTAGGGACATAGCAATAAGATTTAACAATATTTATGGTAAAGGTTTATTAGTGGTTCCTAGTCCAGATATTAATGAGGACACAATGTTAGTTCCGGGCATTGATGGTCAAAAAATGAGCAAATCTTACGCTAATACGATCCCGATTTTTGCTGATGAAAAATTAATTAAAAAGTCAGTTATGTCTATTACAACAGATTCAGCTGGTATTAATGAACCTAAAGATAAAGATTCGCCATTATTTAAAATATATTCTCTATTCTTAAATTCTGAAGAGAAAAATATCTTAAGCGATAGGTATGATACCCCTGGTTTAAAGTATGGTGATGTAAAAAAAGAATTATTGAGCAAGATTATCGAGCATTTTTCTCCTTACAGAGAAAAAAGGGAATACTTATCAAAGAATATTGATCAGGTTCAATGCCTTTTGGATCTTGGAAGAGATAAAGCTTCAAAAGTAGCTGATGAATATATCAAAAAAATTAGAGACGCTATGGGACTTAACTACTGAAATGTATAAGGTTCAACTAAATAATTTTGAAGGGCCTATAGATCTCCTGTTATATTTTATAAGGAGGGACGAGTTAGACGTATATGACATCCCAATTTCTAAAATAACCAAGGAGTTTATTCATACAATTGAAGAATGGAAAAAGATGAATTTACATGTAGCTGGTGATTTCATAGTAATGGCATCTACTTTAATGCGAATTAAGGCAAAATTATTGCTTCCAAGACCAGAGCTTGATGAGGAGGGAGTAATTATCGATCCTAGAACTGAATTAATACAGCAGCTTGTAGAATACAAAAGGTTTAAAAATGCAGCAGAATTATTGAATAATCTTTCGGCCGAAAGAGAATCAAACTTTTCAAGGCAGCTAAAACCTATAATTAAAAATGAAACATTAGATGATAATGAAAACATTATAATAAATGCTTCTCTTTTCGACCTAGCCAGAGTATTTAAAACTGCAATTGACAATATGCCTGTTGTTTCTCAATTTGAATTGTCTAGAGAACCGGTAAAACTAGAGGAGCAAAAAGATTTTATTTTTAAACATTTTGATGGAGATGGAAAATTAAAGTTTTCAATTATTTTAAATAAATTGGATACACGGATGAAGATTGTAGTAACATTTTTAGCAATATTAGATTTAGTTAGGGAAGGTTTATGTAGTATTAGCCAAGAAAAAGTTTTTGGAGAATTAGAGCTGCAGAGAGTTACTACTGCTTAATTAATTATGAAAGAAAAAGAATTAGATAAAATAATTGAATCACTATTGTTTGCTAGTTCAGATCCTTTAAGTCAAACATTATTAAATCAGGTTTTCGATAAGCCATTTCCAAATTTAAATAAAACTGTAAATAGGCTAAATGAATTCTATCATAAACATGAAAAACCGTACCGTATTGATAAAATTGCAGGAGGTTATCAATTGGTTACTAAACCAGAATTTGAAATTTGGATTCGTAGACTTCTCGGAAAATCAAATAAGTTAATTTTATCAGCTGCTGCTTTAGATACATTAGCAATAATTGCTTACAAACAACCCATTGGCAGATATGACGTTGAAGCAATTAGGGGGGTTGACTCATCTGGTGTGATAAAAACGCTTCTTTCTCGGAATTTAATAGTAATAAAAGGCCGCGGAGATGGACCAGGTAGGCCATTGTTATATTCAACCACCAAACTCTTTTTAGAAAAATTTGGTTTGAATAGTCTTTCTGATATGCCAAAACTAAAAGAGGTTTCAGAAATAATTGAGTCTGACCCTAGTCTTGGAGAGCAAATAACTGTTTTTGAGGATGAAGATATAAAAAATAAAAAAAGTAGCGATGAAGAGGTGTCTGATGCGGTTGAATAAGTTTTTAGCTAGATCAGGTGTTGCATCAAGAAGAAGGTCAGATGAGTTAATAAGAATGGCAATGGCGACTGTTAATAATAAAATAATTTTAGATCCAGCATATGATGTACAAGAATCAGATATAATTAAATTTGATGGCAAGTTGCTTAAAATAGATGAAGAAAAGATTGTCATTGCATTTCATAAGCCAAAAAATGTTATAACCTCTGTATCAGATCCTTTTGGAAGAAAAACTGTAATGCATTTTATTAAATCAAATAAGCGCTTAGCGCCCATAGGTAGATTGGATAAAGATACAACAGGATTAATTTTTTTGACAAACGACGGTGATTTACATCAATATTTAACTCACCCTAAAAATCAAATACCAAGACAGTACGATGTATTTTTAGAAAAAATTATAGATTCCACTAAGCTTAAACGCTTAAATAGAGGTCTTAGCATAGGCGAAGGTGAAATAGGGAGAGCGAAAGTTATAAGTCAAGTACTCGTAAAAGGCAGGTGTAAAGCAAGGTTAGAACTTAAACAAGGTAAAAAACGAGAGATAAAAAGAATTTTTAGGTCTTTGAAGATTAAGCTATTTAGCTTGCATAGAGTTAGTTATGGAGAGGTAAAAATTGGTAATTTAAAAGAGGGTGAACATAGATATTTAAATGAAAATGAAATTAAAGGTTTAAAAAGAAAATTTTAATTTTAATGTTAATAATTTTTCATATTTTGCCAATGACTAATTTTTCTTGTAAGTTCGCCGGCTTATTGAGAGTTAAAAAAAATGATAGTTGCTATTGATGGACCTGCCGCTTCGGGAAAAAGCACCGCAGCAAAAGGAGTAGCCAAAGCATTAAACATTACTCATCTTGATACAGGTGCGATGTATAGATCTATAACTTATGGTTTATTAAAAAATAAAATTGAATTTACTGATTTGGATGGTGTGGAAGCATACTTAGAAAGTGTGAATTTGAAATTTTTTAAAAATGATAATGTTACAAAGCTTTTGCTCAATAATTCAGATGTAACTGAAAACATTAGATCTAATAATATCAATGAAAATGTTAGTGAAGTGAGTGCAATAAAGATAGTAAGAGATTTTATGGTGAAGTTTCAAAGAGAAATGTCTTGTGATATTGATTGTGTGTTAGAAGGCAGAGATATTGGAACAGTTGTTTTTCCTAATGCTGATTTTAAATTTTTTATTATTGCTAGTGACGAGGCTAGAGCAAACAGACGGCTTGATGATTTGATAAAAGTTGGAGATAAAAAACCTGGTGATTTTGAGATTGTACTGGAAGAATTGATTATAAGAGACTATAAAGATTCAACTAGAGATCATTCTCCATTAAAGAAAGCAGATGACGCTCTTGAAATTGATACAACACATTTAACAATCAATGAGGTAGTGAATAAAATCGTAAATACAGTTAACCAAAAAAGGACATTATATTAATGTTAAATGAAATAACCAATGATAATGCAGTTGAAGAGGTAGAGAACTCTCGTATTGGAGAAAACGATACCAGTGTAGGGGATACTACACCTACTGTTGACCAAAAAGAAATTAAAGATTACTTAAGCAGTTCATTATTTGAGAATGTTAAATCAATATCATCTGATGATCTTGGTACTCAAGATGAAGATGCATCAGAAGTGAAAGAACTTAGTGAAGCATATTCAAATACGTTAGTTGATATTTCTGAAAATCAACTTATTAATGGTAGAGTAGTGGGAATGAATGATAGGGATGTGTTAATTGACATCGGGTTCAAATCTGAAGGATTAATTGATAGAAGTGAATTTAATGAGGATAGTTTACCATCTATTGGTGATCAAGTTGAAGTATACTTAGAATATCTTGAGGACTCTAGTGGTAATACGATTTTATCCAAAGAGAAGGCTGACTTTATGCTTAGGTGGAGAAGCCTTCGTAAGGCATATGATGAAGAAGAAATAATTTCAGGAAAAATAATTAGAAGAATCAAAGGTGGTATGATTGTGGACTTGGGGGTAGTTCAAGCATTTTTACCAGGATCGCAATTAGACGTAAGACCTATTACTGATTTTGATATTTATGTAGATAAAGAAATAGACCTTAGAATTGTGAAATTAAATGAGGCCAGGAAAAATATCGTTGTATCTCATAAAATGATTATCGAAGAAAGCTTAGTAGAGCAACGTCAGGCTTTATTTGAAGAAATTGAAATTGGTTCAATTATGGACGGTAGAGTTAAGAATATTACTGATTTTGGAGTATTTGTTGATTTAGGTGGTATAGATGGATTGCTTCATATTACGGATTTATCATGGGGAAGAGTGAATCATCCATCAGAGATGATCGAATTGAATGATGACATTACTGTAAAGGTTATTGAATATGATCCAGAAAGAAAACGAGTTTCTCTTGGTTTGAAACAATTAACTCCGCACCCATGGGAGGAAGTTGAAGTAAAATATCCAATTGGTTCAGTAGTTAAAGGTACCATTGTAAGTTTAACTAACTATGGAGCTTTTATTGAAATCGAACCCGGAGTGGAGGGCCTTATCCATGTATCAGAAATTTCTTGGACGCGTCATGTAAAAAATCCGTCTGAGGAATATTCTATGGGTGATAACGTAGAAGCGAAGGTTATCTCTATAGACTCTGATGAAAGGAAAATAAGTTTAGGAGTTAAACAATTAAGACCAGATCCTTGGGATGCAATTGAGAAGGAGTTTGAAGTAGGTAGTAAATACAAAGGTAAAGTTCAAAATCTAACTCAATTTGGTGCTTTTGTCGAATTGAAAGAGGGCATTGATGGGCTCATTCATGTATCAGATTTATCTTGGACTAAAGTTGTTAGACATGCTAAGAATGTGTTGGAAAAAGATCAAGAAGTGGAAGTCGTCATTTTGGAAGTTTCTAGAGAAAATAGAAAAATTTCCCTTGGTATGAAACAACTTCAAGATGATCCATGGCAAAGTATAATAGAGTATTTTGAATCTGGTAAAGAGGTTAGCGGGGAGATTATTAGAATCTTAGATAAAGGAATAATTATTCAACTAGAAATGGATGTTGAGGGTATAATTCCATTTGGTAAAATGTCGAAAAAAGATCGGAGAGTGCTCGCAAGCCAATACGAGGTAGGAGCAAACTTATCAGGTATCGTCATGAAAGTATCGCCTGAAGACAAAAAGATAATTCTTTTTAAAGAAGAGTTAGCTGGTGGTGGTAGTACACAATCAGCAACAGATGAAGTAAAAGATTATTTAAAGAACCAACAAGTAGATACTGGCGGAAAAATAGACATTCCCCAAGAGCTTCTAGATAATGCTAAGGATGCTGAAAAGGAAGATAGGCCATCTGATCCTGATTAAATTAATCCTTTCTTTTTTAATTTGAAATAATGGTTAAAATAAGTTTTTTTACTTCATTTTTCAAAAACATTGCATTCCCTGTTGGTGCTTTTCTTCTTGCTGTTTTACTGTGGTTATTTGTAGTTAGCGGTGATCAGTACACAATGATGCTAGATTTACCCATCGAAGCTCGTAATCTAAATTCTCAAAAGACATATTTAGAAGAAGTTCCCGGTTATGCTTCAGTCATTCTAAAAGGAAAAGGAAGAGATCTTTTTAAAAGTTATATTTTGCAAAACTATTCTGACATTAAATTGGTCTTGGATTTAGATGGTATTTCTCAAGAGTATGAATTTATTTTAAATGATTATTTTGAAAAAAACCCTCGTAAAGTTGTAATTCCGCCATCACATAATGTTAGCTTCATTGAAGTAGTTTATCCAAATCGAATTAATATAAGATTAGATGAGGTTATGGAGAAAAAAGTTCCTATTATATCCAATATTCAGAGTTTAGTAAAAGATGGTTATCTTCAAATTGGAAATACCCAGTTTGAGCCAGACAGTTTGATTATTATAGGTCCTAAAGTAGAATTAAATAAGATTAATGAAGTTCATACAGCGAAAGACACATTATTTAACTTGTCAAAAAGCATTAGAGGTACGATTGATTTAATTTCACAAAACAGGTTAATTAAATTTTCCCTAAAAAAAATTAATTATTTTCTTGATGTACAACAGATAAGTGAGCGTATAATAGTTGATATTCCTGTTAAAGTTATAAATAAGGTAAGGGGTATACGAGTCTTTCCATCCCCACAAACTGTATCACTAACAGTGGTTGGAGGAGTGAATAAAATCGCAGACATAAAACCTAACGATATATCAGTAATTGTTGATTTTAATTCATGGAAGCTTGAAAAAAACTTTTATACTCCAAAAATAGCTGTCCCATTTGACATTCTGAATTGGAAAGATTTGTCCCCAAGAACAATAGAGCTTGGCGTAGCAAGGGAGTCAAAATGATAATATTAGGTATAGAGACTTCCTGTGATGAAACGGCGGTTTCAGTTTGTATGGATGGTAAAATATTATCAAATATTGTAGGTTCTCAATTAATTCATTCTAATTTTGGTGGAGTAGTTCCAGAAGTTGCTTCAAGAGAACATGAAAGACTGTTGAATGACCTAACTGTTAAAGCTATTGATTCAGCCAAAATAAGCATAAATGCGATTAATGGTATTGCAGTAACTAATGGGCCTGGCTTAGCTGGAGCATTACTTACAGGTGTTAGTTTTGCTAAAGGATTAGCAATTGGTCTGGGAATTGAAATAGTATCAATAAATCATTTAGAGGCGCATATTATCGCTAATTTATTGGAAAGAGATGATATTAATTACCCTTTTTTATGTTTATTGGTATCTGGAGGGCACACTCAATTATGGTTGATAAAAAAAATGGATGATTACACATTGCTAGGTGAAACTAGAGATGATGCTGCTGGAGAGGCGTTTGACAAAGGCGCTAGAATTTTAGGATTGGGTTATCCTGGTGGGCCAGAAATTGAAAAATGCGCTCAATTTGGCGATAGTAATCTAGTTAAGTTTCCCAGAGCCTTTATTAATTCCCGGACAATTGAATTTAGTTTTAGTGGTTTAAAAACTTCCTTGCTTTATTATATGGATTCATTTCAAGAGACTAATGAATGTACTTTAAACGATGTAGCCGCAAGTTATCAAAGTGCCATAATTGATTGCTTGGTTGCTAAAATGAAATTGGCAACCAAGTTAACTAGTGTAAATACAATTTCTATAGCAGGTGGTGTAGCAAAAAATAAATTCTTAAGACAATCAATTGATAAAAATTTATCTGATAAAAACATAATTTTTCCTGATTTAAAATATTGCACTGATAACGCAGCTATGATTAGCTACCTTGGAGAGAAAAAATTTCAAATGGGTAAGAAAACTAATCTTGATTTTAGCATAAATCCAAATTTCAAAAACAATTTAGATTGAAAATACAAATTAATTCTGCTTATGATTTAATAATCATAACGATAATAATCTCAATTTTAGTTGTATACTTCTCTTATAGATATAGTCTCTCTAGCTCTGAGAATTCAGTTCTTATTTTTTTTAGAGTTTTAATTTCAGCTCTTTTAATTTTATTAATTTTTAATCCTGTAATTGAGAAAAAAGGCAGTAATAAAATAAGCTTACCTTGGCACATATATATTGATGAGTCTTTAAGTATGAAATATCATAAACAGCCTTCAGAGTTAGCTTATAAACAGGGAATTCAAAATTTTATTAAAAAAATAAAAGAAAAAAATGTAGACTTTGAAGTTTTTTCATTTGGTTCAGACATCGATTCTATAATTGACATATTTGATATAAGTTTAGATGGTAATTCTACAAATCTTGGATTGATATTTGATGAAGTTAATAGCGATTATCAACAAAGTCTTGGTGGATTAATTATTTTTACGGATGGTCAAATTAATCAGGGACCTCCATTAGAGGAATTTTATGATGGCGTAGGTAAAGTTCCAGTTTATACTATAGGTGTAGGAGATACTACTCCCATGCTTGATGTTTTTATTCGTTCTATAGATTCTCCGCCATTAAGTGTTAAAGGTCAAAATGTAAACATTGACGTAATTATTTCCAGTACCGGTAATATTAATGAAAGGGTGAATGTTAATTTATTTGATGAAAAAAACAAATTGATTGGATCTAAACTGATAACTATATATGGACAAGGTGAAAATGAAATAATTCGCTTTCAAATAAGCCCTGATAAGATTGGTGAAAACCATTTTTCTGTTAAATGTAGCGCATTATCTGATGAAATAAATATCCATAATAACCAACAGAAAATTAAAATACATGTTATGAAAGACCAATATAACATTGCATTGGTCACAGGTGCTCCAAACTATAATACTAGACTGATTAAAAAATTTTTACATGAGCAGGGAAATAATAATATTGATCATTATATAATGAACCAAAAAAATTTCAACCAAAAATTGAAAGATTTTTTAGAGAAAAAATATGAAGTTATAATTTTTGATAATAATCCAGTTACATCAAATGCTAAAAAGTGGGAGTCAGTTGCTAGAGTGTTTGCGAAAAAAATAATTTCTCATAGTTCCAGTTTCTTTATCATACCTGGTCCTGAAGTCGATTTGAGTTCACTTAATAAATACTTAAAAATAATAGATATAGAAGCAGAAATAGTAAATGAAGATTTAAAAACTAAAACTGATTGGAGGTTTTTAGATTCTTGGCATAGTTTTAATTCATTAGGCAATGAAAAATCCCTACTAGGCAATTATGATACTTATCCTCCACAAATTCCTTCCTTTAAATTGGATAATAAATTTGGTGGTGGATTAAATACAACATACGCTACATATTTTGATGGTGAATTTGAGAGCTCTCTTTTAGTAATGGGTGAAAAACAACAAATAAGGTATGCACTTTGGAACTCCATTGATTTAGCATCATTAAAGTATATGCTTTCAAATTCTGATTTAAATTATCTATTTGAGAATTCTATGAGAAAAATTTCGAATTGGCTAATGAAAAAAAGTGATAGCAGAGAGTTTGTTTTTCGAACAGACAAAAATTCATACCAGCATGGAGAATTGATATCATTAACTGGAGTTTCATCTGATCTGAGTGATAATATAAAAATTAATGACGCTGTTGTAGAACTATACCACAATAATCAATATATTAGCTCAAAGCCTTTACTTTATGATTTAAATGATAAAAGCTATAAATCAAAATTCTGGGCTCCAAAACCAGGTTTGATAGATTATAAAATAAAGGTAAATAAAGGCATTGATAGTTATGAAGTCAACAGTGGCTCATTTAAAGTTCAAGAGAGTCATATTGAATTAAATAAAATATTTTTAAACAAAAATAAATTAACCATTTTAAGTGAAAAAAGTGGCGGAATTTTTAGAAATTGGGAAGATAGAGATGAAATTATTTCTGAAATAAAAGATGTCGAAAAGATTGAATACTATGTCTCATTTTTTTCATTTAGATATAATTATTTTTATGTTAGCTTAATTTTTATATTACTCTCGTTAGAGTGGTTTTATAGAAAAAAAATTGGATTGATTTAATTTTTAATAGGTAAAAATAAATAATGAAAAACATCACAATAATTGGAACTGGTTATGTTGGATTAGTAACTGGCGTCGGTCTGGCTGAATTTGGCAATAAAGTTGTTTGCGTAGATATCAATAAAGATAAGATTGCTCAATTAAAATCAGGATCGATACCAATTTATGAGCCAAGTTTAGAAGAAATCACAAAGAGAAATATAAAAAGTGAGAGATTATTTTTTAGCGATGATATATCAAAAGCAATTCAAAAATCTCAAGTTGTAATAATTGCTGTTGGTACACCTCCAACTAGTAGTGGTGATGCTAATATGGAATATGTTTATTCTGTAGTAAGGGCAATTAAGCAAAATTTAAATGATTATAAAATTATATGCACAAAAAGTACGGTCCCTATTGGAACAGGAGGGGAAATTATAAAAACTTTGAGCAATGATTTTGAAGAAGGGTTTGATTTTGACTATGTATCAAACCCAGAGTTTCTAAGAGAGGGTTCTGCTGTTAAAGATTTTTTGTGGCCGGATAGAATAATAATTGGGACAACTAGTGACAAAGCATATGAGACAATGTGCGATATTTATAGGCCATTGTATATTAATAAAAACCCAATTATGCATACTACCATAGAAACAGCAGAAATGATTAAATATGCTTCTAATTCATTTTTAGCATTAAAAATTAGTTATATAAATGAAATCGCAAATCTTTGTGAAACAGTAGGTGCAGACATTCATGATGTGGCTAGTGCCATGGGAAAAGATGGTAGAATAAGTGATAAGTTTTTACATCCAGGCCCTGGTTTTGGAGGCTCTTGTTTCCCAAAAGACTTAGAATCATTAATCGCCAAGTCAAAAGAAAAAAACATACCGATGGAGACCTTAAGGGCTGCAAAAAAAGCGAATGATAATCAAAAAGCGAAAATGGGTACAAAACTTGAAAATCTAATTAGCTCTAGTCTTAAAGGTAAAAAAATAGCTGTGTTGGGTCTATCATTTAAAGCAAATACTGATGATATAAGAGAATCTTCATCTATAGATATTATTGAATTTATTTTAAGTAAAGGCGGTATTGTTAGGGCGTATGACCCTATTGCAAATGCCTCAATGATGGAACTTTTTAATAATATATCATATTTTGAGGATGTTTATGATGCTATAAAAGGTGCTGATGCTTTAGTAGTAATGACTGAATGGAATGAATTTCGAGCTCTTGATTTACCTAGGATAAAGAATATCATGGAAAGTGCTTTTGTTCTAGATACGAGAAACATAATTAATATGTCGGAACTTTCTAAGTTGGGATTCGTATATGATAACGTTGGAAGGATAAAAATTTAGTTTGGTTTTTGAAGAACAAGCGTTAAAAGGAGTTTTCATAATTAATCCTACTATTTTTTATGATGAAAGAGGTAGTTTTTTTGAATCTTTTAAAAATAACGTATTTGAAGAAAAGTTAAATTGTAAATTTGTTCAGGATAATGAAGTTTTTTCTAAAAAAGTAGATACACTTAGAGGATTGCACTATCAAATAGAGAATCCTCAGGCTAAATTGATTCATGTTGTTTCAGGAGCTATAAAAGATGTAATCGTAGATTTAAGGGTGAATTCAAAAACTTTTGGTGAAAGTTTTTCAGTGAACCTTGATCATAAAAATCATAAAATGCTATTTATCCCTGGAGGTTTTGCTCATGGATATTTAGTTCTAAAAAAAAACACTATCGTTCAATATAAATGCACTGACTATTATAATCCCAATTCGGAATATGGCATAAGGTGGAATGATTCAGAGATTAACATCAATTGGGGCGTTACTAACCCTTATATATCGCAAAAAGATAGTGATCTACCTTTTTTAAAAGACCAAAAGATGTTACCTGTATAATGAAAAATGTTTTAGTTACAGGAGGTTGTGGTTTTATAGGCTCAAATTTTGTGAAATATTTAATTTCGCTTGAAAACTATTTTCCAATTATAGTTGATAAATTAACATATGCTGGAAGTATAGAAAACTTAAAACATATCAATACAGAACTTTTTCAGTTTATTGAAGGTGATATATGTGATGAGCAATTGCTTCATAATATTTTTGAAGATTATAAATTTGATGGCGTTTTTCACTTTGCTGCAGAAAGTCATGTTGATAGATCAATTGATGGTCCAAAAGAGTTCATTGATACAAATATCATAGGAACATTTAATCTCTTACAAGCTTCTAGAGCTAATATTAGTAAAAATAAAAATAATTTCAAGTTCATTCATATATCTACTGATGAAGTTTATGGTGATCTTGGTCAAGATGGTTATTTTGATGAAGAAAGTCCTTACAGACCAAATTCGCCATATTCTGCATCCAAAGCAGCTTCAGATCATTTATCAAGGTCATGGGGTAGGACTTTTAACCTACCTGTCATAATAACTAATTGCTCAAATAATTACGGAGCTAATCAATTTCCAGAAAAATTAATACCTCTTATAATAATTAATTGCATTGATTGGAAGCAGTTGCCAGTTTATGGCAATGGGGAAAATATCAGAGATTGGTTATTTGTTGAAGACCATTGTATTGCATTAGAAACAATTTTTTTGAAAGGCGAAGTAGGAGATACTTATAATATTGGAGGGTCTAATGAAATTAGAAATATAGATATTGTGAAAATTATTTGCGACATAATGGATGAACTAAAACCATCAAAAAATGGTAGTTATAGAGATTTGATAACTTTTGTGGATGACAGGCCTGGACATGATAAAAGGTATGCAGTAGATTCAACTAAACTTCAAAATACCTTAAAATGGAAACCTAGAGAATCATTTCAATCAGGGATCAAAAAAACAATTGAATGGTATTTAAATAATGAAGATTGGTGGCGTAAAATTCAAAAAAATAATTACAACCAACAAAGATTAGGATTAAAAAATAAATGAAAGGTATTGTGCTTGCTGGTGGAAACGGAACTAGGCTATATCCATTAACAAAAGTAGTGTCAAAACAATTATTACCAATCTATGACAAACCAATGATTTATTATTCGTTGTCCACATTACTACTATCCGGCATTAAGGATATTTTAATTATTTCTACTCCTCAAGATATTAACTTTTATGAGCAATTATTTTCTGATGGCAGTCAGTTTGGATTAAGTATCCAATATAAAATTCAACCTAGCCCTGACGGACTAGCACAAGCATTTATTTTAGGAGAAGACTTCATTGGTGATGATAATGTTGCAATGGTTTTAGGAGATAATATTTTTTACGGTTCTGGGTTTTCAAGTACATTAAAAAAATGTGTAAAAATTGTAAATGATGATAATAAAGCTGTGGTTTTTGGTTATGAAGTGAAAAATCCAAAACGTTATGGTGTAGTAGATTTTGATAATAAAGGGAATGCTATAAGCATCGAGGAGAAGCCACGATATCCGAAATCAAATTATGCAGTGGTAGGGTTGTATTTTTATCCTAATAGTGTTATAAATATTGCAAAAAGCATCAAGCCATCTCAAAGAGGTGAGTTAGAAATAACTTCGGTGAATTCGTATTACCTAAATAAAAGTGATTTAAAAGTGAATATTTTAGGTAGAGGATTTGCTTGGCTAGATACTGGTACTATTGATTCTATCAATAATGCTTCAAATTTCATAAGAACAATTGAAGAAAGGCAAGGTTTGAAGATAGCTTGTCTAGAAGAAATTGCATACTTAAATAAATTTATCAATGAAAGTCAACTTAAAGAATTAATCAAAAAATTACCTGATGATTATGCGAATTATTTGCGTAGATTAATTACCAATTAATTTAACGCAATGTATGTCAAAAGTATATATAATTTCTACAGCAATTAGTCTAATATTGGGCAATGCCCGGGCTCAAGTTTCTCAGGTTGATATGAGGATTGGCTCTTTTGATAATCTCCGAAGACAAGATATATCAAGGGAAGATGATAATCTTAAATCACTTGATTTAGAATCTTATAAAGATGTTGCATCCCTTGAGAGTGCCATCTCTCCAGATAAATATATTTTAGGACCTGGTGACGAATTGGGTATTAGTATCATAATGGGAGAAAATCTAACTTTACCAACAAAAGTCACGCCCACGGGAGACTTATTTATTCCTTCTGTTGGGCTTGTAAATGTTTCTGGACAGACATTGGATGAAGCTAGAAAAAAAATAAAAGCATTTATAATTGAAAATGCCTTTCCAAGCGCTAAGGTTAGCATAGCATTATTGAATATTAGAAAATTTCAAATACAAGTTGTTGGCGCTGTTAATTCCTCAGGTTTCAAAGAGATCTCAGCTTTAGATAGGCTAGATAAAATTATTTTTAATTCAGAGGGTTTTCATCCTCTAGCAAAAGAATTTGATATTTCCATAGAGCGCGGGAACGGTGAAAAAGAAAAAATTAATTTTTTAAATTTTTTACGTATAGGCGATTTAAAATCTAATCCAACTTTCCTTGAGGGTGATATTATCCTTGTTCCTTTTGGAGATCTATATTTGAATTCTGTTTCAATTAGAGGACACATTGAGAATGCTGGTTATGATATTATTGAAGAGAATGAAAGTCTATTAAGTTTCTTGAACAGATCTGTTGCTTTAATTAATGAGACAAACTTAATGAGTATCCTTGTTACTAGAAATGAAAATGGTACAGATAAAATTTACAATGTTAGTCCGAAAGATTTTTCTAATTTTATTTTGTCTAATGGTGATATCGTAGATATACCTAGAGATGATGGCATAATGGTCAACGGTTTCGTTCAAAAGCCAGGCGCATATGCTTATGTCCCAGGGTACTTAGCTTATAATTATATAAGCATGGCAGGTGGTAATACCAAAGATGGAAGTATAGATAAGATAAAGATAATTCACTCTAATGGTTCTAGCAGTAGGAATGTTAACACTATTCTTAAACGGGGAGATGTAATCATTGTAGAGCGCTCTACTATAAATACATTAGCCGGCAATATGAGTATACTACAAATTGTTGCATCTTTATTAACAATTTATATGACTTATTTAAGCTCCTCAAAATAATGAAGCTAACTCCTCACGAAAAAAAGATTCTCGCACTAATTGAAAAGAACCCTGAAATAATAACCGACACAAAAAAACGTTCAGTCATAGCAGAGGAAAATGGACTAACTGAAAAAACGCTAAGAAACAGAATTGGGGATCTTAAAAAATATGGTGTAATAAACCTCGAAAATAATTTTAAATCTAAAGTAGCACAAAATTCAACACCAGCTGATGTAATTAATGAAGAAAATATTTCCGATACTTTTTCAGTTTTAAAAAAGGAGCGAAGATTTATATTTAAAATTTCAAGTATAGCAGGTTTAATAGGATTAGTTTATGCTTTAATAGCTACTCCATTTTATCAATCTACTACAACGATGTATCCGGCTTTAGAATCTGAAAGCTCTGGCGGAATACTTGGTAGTAGTATCAAAGGATTAGCAGAGTCTTACGGTTTGATGGGTTTGGGATCTGCACCAACTTATAATATTCCTGATATCGTATTAAGTAGAAGAATAAAAAAGAATATCATTTTATCTAAATGGCAATCTAATGCTTTTCCTGATAGTTCAAATTTGATAAAGTTCTGGGAAATAGATAAACCAAATAAGTTTTCACCTTTCATTATTCTTGACGTTTTTAAATCATTAATGCCCAGCGGGCAAGGTTTTTCAACGAGCGCAGATAAATTACACTTGGAGAATGCGATCGAAAAGCTTCAAAGACTCATTTCTGTCAGTGAAGAGCAGTCTGGCTTGATTGTTGTATCTGTACTAATGGAAGATCCGAACCTAGCTGCTAGTATTACAAATTACATAGCAGATTATGTTAAAGAGTTCATTTCAATCGAACAGGAAAAAGAAGCAATAAAACAAAAGGAATTCATTTATGATCAAATGTTATCAGCAAAGAGTGATCTATCGGATTCTGAATTGAAGTTAACAAACTTTTTTAAAAAATACCCTCTAGCATTAGGTAACCCAGATTTGCAACTACAGCAAGGTAGGCTTGCACGTGAAATTGAAGAAAATCAGGCTGTATATATTACACTGCGACAACAATATGAGATAGCTAAGATAGAAGCAGAAGAAGATAAGTTATTTATAAATATTTTAGATACTGGTGATGTTGCTGTAAGGAAGAGCAAACCCAAAAGATTATTAATATTATTATCCTCAATTATGTTTGGTATGATGAGTTCGGTTCTAATAATTCTGAATAGAAATAAATTATTATTCAAACAATAAATGTTAATAGACTACATTAATCATTTAGCTTTATTTCAATACATAGGCGGGTTATTAATTTGGTTTTTTTTATTATTTTTACTTGAACAATATTTAGCTTCATCTAAAAATCTAAGTTATTTTGAAAAAAAGTATTTTTTAGGATATTTTGTAATTCTATCACTATTTGCTATAGTACGTATCTATACCAACTACCTTCCTTATACTCTAGACACTAAAACATATCTATCCGTTGCTGAAAGTATATCTCAAAAAAATGAATTTTATTTTTTTGGTGCATTCCTTTATAGCAGTTTCATTTATATAATTCAGGCCATTACTTTTAATAATCACTATGCTATTTTATTTATAAATAACTTCATATTTATCATAGCACTAATTGATCTTCTTGGCATGATTCCTAATAACCAAAAAAAATCATTATGGTTATGGTCCTTATTTTTATTTCTGTACCCATCGATATATTGGTTTATACCTAATGTTTTAAGGGAAGCTGTTTTCTTTTTATGTTTGGTTAGAGTACTTAAACATTCAATCTTAATTAAAAATTCAAGGTTAATTAGTTATAACTCAATACTACTAGTAATTTTTTCAATTCTTTGTGTCGCGCTTCGACCTCAGGTGCTTCCAATGATTTACCTATGGGTAACTTTCATGCTATTTAAAAAAAGCATTTTTAATTTGATTTTTGTATCATTATTTGGTGTCGTCCTTCTTTCGAATGACTTTATGACATCTGAATATTTAAATAAAGTTTCTTTTGAATATCTAGAGGCAAAAAAAACAGAGGGTGCTACAAACGTACCTACAATTGCATTTCAAGAAAACATCATTCCTACCAGTTTTTCGGAATTAGTATCATTATCTCCATATCTAGTTTTTAGATTTTTATTTGCGCCATTTCCATGGGAATTATCTAACCTTAAGTATTTGTTTGCTTTTTTAGATTCTACAATTATGCTTTTACTTTTTATTACGTTCGCTTGGATTGTTTTAAAGGGATATGTACATAGTTGGGATTTTATAATATTCCCCTTTATGTTTATTGTTGTACTGGGAATATTTGAAATCGCATTTACTGGTGCTGTTAGACATCGCATGCCGTATGTATTAATAATGTCTACGCTTTTACTAAATCTTCCAACCTCCTTTGTCCGCAAAGGTAACTATTAACAAATGGTTTAAATTTTATAATTTAAATTAAATAGATGTCTAAAGGTCTCATTGGTAAAAGAAGTATAATATATACTCTTTCAAAAATAATCTCAGCTATTTTAAGTTTATTAAGTATTAGTCTTTTTACAAGGATATTCGATGCTGATGCATATGGGCAGTATCTTCTTTTTGTTTCGTATGTTACTTTAATTTGCTCACTTTTTTTTTGGTGGCATAGATTATCTGTATATAGATATTATCATAAGTACAAAGATCAATATAGCTCTTTTTTGAAAACTAGTTATATTTCTTTCTTAATTATTGTTTTATTGCTTCTGTCAGCTTCATTAGCAATATATTTTTATCCATTTGAAAATCAAAAATTAATTCTTGGATTAATACCATTTTGCATTTTTGCTGCAATTTTTAAATCAAATTTTGATTTAAATCAGAGTTTATTCAATATTAGTCGAAGAGATAATTTATTTTGTTTTAATATAATTTTTAGACCTTTGCTATTTGTTTCACTTAGTTTGATTTCCCATCAATATTTAAAAGTATATGATCATGCTTTAATGTATGCTTTTATTATATCATTTTTTTTAGTAGCAATTATTTCAGATTTTTTAATTTTTAAAAATACTTCAGTTGGCGGTTTTGAAAAAAAAATAATAACAAAGTTCTACTCATATGGTTTTCCCCTGACGGGATTGTTTATTTTTGATTATATATTGACCTTTTCAGATAGATTATTAATTGGCCATTATTTAGGTTCCGAAATGGTAGGAATGTATGGAGCTAATTATGATTTAATAAAGATGATGGTTCTTTTCGGTATGGTAATCCAAGGTTATATCATTTATCCAGAATTAAATAAAACATTTGAAAAAAATAATATAATTGAGGTCAAAAAATTAATGACCTTTAACCTTAATATTTTCGTAACTGTTTTTTTACCTTTGTGCATTTTTATTATTTATTTTAACGATTCAATTAGTTCACTTTTCATTGGGAACCAGTTTACTAGACAATCATCAGAATTGATTCCTATTTTTTCAATTATTTTTCTTATATGGGGATTGAAGATCCATCATATTGATTATATTTTTCAATTAAAGGAAAAAACTTCTGTTTCCATGTACATTTTATTTTTTGGTAGTTTAATTAATTTAATTCTTAATTTCATATTAATACCAAGAATAGAACTAATTGCTGCAAGTTACGCTACGCTTTCATCCTATTTCATAATATTATTAGTAAGTTTTTTTATTAGTAGAAATTATTTAAAAGTAAAAATTGACATACTTATTATAGCAAAAACCATAATGTTTTTAGGATCTGGTTTAATATTCTCAATTATTTTAGGTAGGTATTTTCAAAATGAGGTATTAAGTATGGTTGCATTTTTAATCATTTATATTACTTTAGCTTTTAAATTTAATTATCACTCTCTAAAACCTTTTTTATCTAAATTATATTTTTAAAATATGTCAACTCCTACACTTAGCATAGTTATTTCAACGATTGACAAAAATTTTGAAAAATTTGTTAAAAATTTCCAGTTTGGAAAATTACAAAACGCTGATGAGGTCATTATCATAGTTCAAGGTAATGGAAAACTGGTGCATCATTCTGAATTAGCATCTTTCAATGTAATAGTTGAAAAGCGTTATGGCTTAAGCATAAGTAGAAACATTGGCATTGAAAATTCAAGCTCTGATTTTATTTGGTTCTTGGATGATGATGTTTACTTATTTGATTATAGCATTGATAAAATAAAAGATCATCTAAATAGAAATCCATCATTTGACTTACATACTATTAGAATGGAATGCCATGACGCTGCACCATATAAAAAATATTCAAATAAGACTAGATTTGGTCGATTTGATTCTCTTAAAATTTCTTCTGTAGAATTGATTGCTTCAAAAAAGTTTATCAAGGAGCACAATGTGAGGTTTAATGAAAATTTAGGTTTAGGTTCAAATTATCCTTCAACTGAGGAGAATATTTTTTATCTAGATCTATTTGATAAAGGCGGACTGGTATCTCACTATCCAGAATTTCTTATAAAGCACGAATATATAAATCGTAAAGTTATTCATTTTAAGGACGAATTCATCCTAAAAGCAAAAGGTGCATTTTGCAGAAGATATGGTGGCCTAGTAGGTTTTATGATTTTGGGATATTATTCATTAAAGTGTTTATTTATAAGTAAAAACTTTTTAATGATGCTAAATCTATTTTTTGGGTATGTAAATGCTCAAACAATTTTTGGGCTTTATGATGAGTGATCTTGTTACAGTTATTACTCCGATGTATAACTCTGGTAAATATATAGAAGAAACTTTGAATTCCGTAATCAGTCAGACTTATGAAAATTGGGAGTTATTTATTATTGATGATGGGTCATCAGATAATTGTGTTGAATTAGTTAGTGATTTTAAAAAAAATGATGATAGGATAAAACTTATTATAAATGTAGAAAATCAAGGGGCTGCTATATCAAGAAACATTGGAATAAGAGAAGCAAATGGAAGGTACATTGCTTTCCTAGATAGTGATGATTTATGGGTCCCAACTAAGTTGGAAGAACAAATAAATTTCATGTCAAAGAATCAATTAGCTTTATCATATAGCTCCTACGAGAAAATTGACGAGTTCGGTAATCATATAAAAAATATAAATGTAGTTAATACTCAGACCACTTATCATAATTTATTAAAAAGCAATTATATTGGTTGTTTAACCGCGATGATAGATTTAAAAATGATGGAGCAAAAAAAAATATATATGCCCAATATTACAACTCGGCATGATCATGGACTTTGGTTAGCTATCGTAAGAAAAGGATTTAATGTGTCTGGCAATCCTAAGGTCTTAGCTAAATACCGTTACAGAAAAGGCTCAATTTCATTTAGCAAATTTAAAAGCGGGTATTATCAATGGAAACTTTATAGAGATGTTGAAAAAATAAATTTATTAAGTAGTATTTATTACATGGTTTGCTGGGCTTGGTATGGATCTTTAAAGAGGATTTAAAAACTTTGTTTACCAATTAATATCAATGCCCATGATGAATTCTTTATTTTTTTTATTCTGATTTTCAAATCCATACGAATGTGGATTGTCTATTTGGCTAGTTCTGTATGTACCAATTATTTTGATCATATTAGTTAGATACAAGTGTAAATGAATTTCCATAATGTTTTTTGAATAGTTTTGATCTAGAAGAAAATCAGTATTAAAATCATTTTCCTTGTTGCGGCTATCATAATTATCTTGAATATTTGATCCTAGTCCAATGCCTTTATGAATTTTTTCAAACGAAAATTGTACCATTACATTAGGATTTGGGGTGTAGAAAGATTCAGCTCGGAATGAAGCGCTGCTAGGTCCATTTATGGCGCCAATTGTAACATTTCTATTAGAAAAAGAAAAATCAGGGTGAGTAAATGTCCAAGGCCTTGTTGCCGTATATTCTAATCTCAAATCAGGTAATTTCATATTTGATGAAGAAAGAAAAATGCCAAATTGATAAGAATACTTATTACCCCACCAATCGCTGAATAAATCTGACCAAGAAAGTTCATCAATTACTAAAGTATTATAAACAATTGCACCTGGAAACAAAACATACCCAAAATCAAATGATAATAAGATATTATCTAAATCTCCTAGATTATGTTCTTGAGCCCAAAAGAACGAAATAGGATTTAAATAACCTAACTCAGGGGATCTATTACCATAAACCACGATTTCAGAAATAGAAAATTTAAATTTATCTGTCGGCTTGTATTGGATCCTATGACCTGCAATAAATTTTTCTAATTTTTTATTATCTTTATGTATTTCATCTATTGATTTATCAATCAAGGATCCATGAAAATATTCAAAATTAAATTTTTCAGATTTCTTTAGTAAACTAAAACGGTTGAAGGGAATTGCACTTGCAGATATTAAAGGTGAATTACCTGACGACCATCCCCAAGAAAAGGGTCTATTTGACATTTCAATATCAAACAATACACCCTTTAAATATAGAGAGGTATGATTTTTATACCAAAAAGTTGTATTGATTTCGTCAAAATATTTTGTCCATTCACCCTGATAATCATTTGAAATCCAAATCTGCTTACCCGTGTGACGGAACATTGAAAATGTTGAGTTAAAGAACAGCTTTTGTCCAATAATGCCGTTGATAGTAATTTTATCTGTAAAAAGATATTCATCTGAATTTTGGATTGGCTGATAGATAAATTTTTCATTAAAACTCATCCAAAGCAATGTGGAATCTGAACTTACTTTTAATAAGTAGTCCTTTTTAATGTTTAAATTTTTGTTTTTCAGAAAATCAAAATGACTAATAAGTTGGTTCTTTTTTTTAGAAACTAATTCAGAGGTATCTTGGTTAGGAATGTTGATATCCCAAATACTTCGCATTATTAATGCTTCATTCTTATTCCCGAATAATTTATTTAAATCAACGGAGCTTATATGGTTTTGATCAAAATAATTTAGATTGACTTCTGCCCGAGCAGCTAATCTTTTTGCAATTATGTTAGAGAGATGATTTAATTCAGTGGGTATTTGACTGTTTAAAATACTTTTATTTAAAAAAAATATAAAAAAAACTATTTTAGTCATTACTTTTTTCATTATCGTTGCATTTACTACACTTGAATGTTAATTTTAAATTCCAATTTAAGGAATCCTATCGAAAAAAAACGCTATCAGTTTGTCATTTAATAAATAGAAGTCATTACCCTTATCTGGCAAGCCTGGAGGCGTCACTCCATAATTTTTAATTGACGTTAAATATCTAATATAGTTATTTGATTAATATTATATGGAAATAATAAATCAGTTATTAGTACGAATACCTAAGTGGATTGTATCATGGATATTAGTCTTTTTGGATGCAACTGCTGGATATATCGTTTTAAAGAATATATTCATCCAATTTGAATTAGATTTTTCAGTTTCCTCTGTATTTGTTGCTTTGCAAATTTTCTGGTGCTTTCTTTTTTGGATTACAAATTTATACAGTGGTGATGCACAAACATCAAGGTTCGTAGAAACTGAAAATCTAATAAAATTAACATTTTTCATAATGGCTGCTGCAGTATTTTTGATTGGTATTGAAGTAGATCTTGGCCCTTTACGGTCCCAATATATAATTCGATACTGGATATTCTTCTCATCCTCTGTAATATTAATCAGATGGATAGTTAGAACAATTCAAAAACAATTGCTTAAAAAAGGTTTCGGTCGGCATAATGTTATTGTGGTGGGTACAGGTGAAAATTCAAAATATGTCACAGAAAAGTTATTAAACCATGGACAAAAATTATATAATGTCTTTGGCACCATTAAAGCAGATGGTGAAATAAATGGGGATATAGAATCATTGGTGATAAATCTTGGCAATGAGGAAGATATAAAAGCTATAATTTCAAAAAACCCCGTTTCTGATATTGTTATAGCAT
>JAYPIC010000006.1:27106-38850 GCA_038127595.1 bacterium
GCACTAGATAATATGGACCACGATCATGTTATGAAATTGATATCTACTATTAACGGCGCACCTGTATCAATAAAAATTGTTCCAGATTTATATGAAGTGGTAAGTGGCTTGGCAAGGACTGAGCAAATTTCTGGGGTTCCTTTGATTGAAGTTAATTTTCAAGAAAGTAGTTGGTCTAGCTCTGGTATGAAGCGTCTTTTTGATTTAATCTTTAGTTTTTTATTATTAATAGTTTTAAGCCCATTTTTTGTATTTGTAGGCATCTTGATTAAAATTACTTCAAAAGGTCCAATAATTTACAGTCAAGAGAGATTAGGTTATATGGGCAAGCCTTATTGGATTTATAAATTTAGATCAATGATAGTTAATGCAGAAGAAAAGAGCGGACCAGTTTGGGCCTCTGATGATGATCCAAGAGTTACTCCTTTTGGTAGAATTTTAAGAAAATATAGAATTGATGAGCTTCCACAATTAATAAATGTATTCTTAGGCCAAATGAGTTTGATTGGACCAAGACCAGAAAGACCATATTTTACTGAAAAATTAAAAGAAAAATTTCCTCTTTACGAACGTCGTTTTCGTGTTCGGCCAGGTATCACAGGGTGGTCTCAAATCAAACATCCTTCTGATTTAGAGGAAGATGATGTCAGGCAAAAATTGAGGTATGATTTTTATTATATTGAGAATTTAAGTCTAAATTTGGACCTAAAAATTTTGATAAGTACCATTGTTGTAGTGTTTTCTGGAAAAGGCAGGTAAGGCCATTTCTTTAATCTGAACTTTAATGATTAATATCATTTTTAATAGATATTTTTTATTTTTTTAAGAATATCTAAGTTTAATTAGCAACTATTTTAATTTCATTTAATAAAAAATATGATCTCAATTAAAACCATAAGAGAAAACCCTCAATCTGTACAAGACATTCTAGATCTAAAAGGATATGAAGGTTCTATTTCTAAAATTCATTCGCTGGATGAGAATTATAGAACAATCAATAAAAAATTAGAAGACTTTAGGGCTCAGAAGAATAAAGTTTCAGAGCAGGTAGCAATATCAAAAAGAGATGGTACGGACTCTAATGATCAAATAGTGGAAATGCGTAAGCTTGGTGAGCATATAAAACAGTTGGAAAGTGAACTTAATAGAGTTAAAAAAGAGCTAAATACTAAATTAGATGAAATTCCAAATTTGCCTCACTCCTCCGTTCCCAGAGGTAAAGATGAAGAGAATAATGTAATCATTCGTGAATGGGGAAGTAAAAAAGTCTTTGATTTTGCCGAAAAAACGCATCTTGAATTAAGCAAAGATTTAGGTTTAATTGACCTTGAAAGAGGAGCTAAAATTTCTGGTAGCGGGTTCCCAATATATACTGGGAAAGGAGCTAAGCTTGAGAGAAGTTTAATAAATTCAATGATAGATCATCATATAGAACAGTACGGTTTTACTGAGATTTTTCCATCAGTTTTGATTTTAGAGGAATCAATGAGAACCACTGGGCAACTTCCTAAATTTAAAGAAGATATGTATTTATCAGAGCTAGATAATCTTTATTTAGCACCAACAGCCGAAGTTCCAATAACAAATATGCATCGTCAAGAGATCATTCCAGAGTCTGAATTACCCATAAATTATGTGGCTTATTCGCCATGCTTTAGAAGAGAATCTGGCTCTTATGGAAAAGATACTAGAGGGCTATTGAGGCTACATCAATTTAACAAGGTTGAAATGGTAAAGTTTGTTAAACCTGAAGAATCATATGGCGCTTTGGAAGACTTAGTTCTACAAGCTGAATCCATTCTAAAAATATTAGGTATTACTTATAGAGTAGTTGAGCTGTGCACTGGTGATTTGAGTTTTTCTGCAGCAAAGTGTTATGATATAGAAATCTGGTCTCCCGGAGAAAAAAAATGGCTTGAGGTATCATCATGCAGTAATTTTGAAGATTTTCAGGCCAGGAGAGGTAAAATTAGGTTTAGAGGTGAAATTGATAAAAAAGTAAACTTATTGCATACTTTGAATGGTTCTGGTCTAGCAACCCCAAGGCTAATGGTAGCCTTATTAGAAACGTATCAAAAAGAAGATGGTAAGATTGTTTTTTCTGACTCTGCTGCTGAATTTCTAGGAATGAAAGAAATCAATTAGTTGCACTATTTTTGGTTGTTAATTGTAACAATTTTTTGGACCATTTTATTTGGTATTGCTGTTGTTTTATTTTCTCCCTTCGATTACAAAAAAGGTAGAATATTAGGTTTCATTGTAATGTACTGGGCTAAAACAATATTTAAAACAATGAACATTAACGTCAGAGTCATTGGCCTTGATAAATTAGATAAGAATGCTGATTACATATTTGCTCCAAATCATGCATCCAGCTTAGACATACCATTAATTCTTGGTTTTCTACCATTCTGGATTGTTCCAATATCAAAAATTGAACTTAAATGGATCCCTTTTTTAGGTTGGGCAATGCAAGCTGCAGGCCATGTTTTTGTTGACAGACGTGATCATGAAAAAGCAATGTTGTCAATTGCTAAAATCAAAAATTCATTGTTAAAAAACCCTAGGTCTATTTTGATTTTTCCAGAAGGCTCAAGAACTAATGATGGTAAAGTGAATCAATTTAAAACCGGAGGATTAAGTATAGGCATATCTACAAAAATTTCTATTGTTCCTGTAGCTATAGAGGGTACTTTCGAATCGTTAAGTAAGCATTCTAAAAAATTTGTTAATAAACTGCTTACTATCAGTATAGGCTCGCCCGTAGATACTCGAAAGTATTCTCTAGATGATCGAAAAGATCTGGCCAATCTTGTAAATACTGAAGTAAGAAAGTTAAAAAATGAGCTTAATTAGCTTTAAAGATATCAAACAGCTTTTAGGCACATATCGTTTAGCAAACTTTAAATTGGTTTTCACTAATGGCTGTTTTGATCTTTTACATAAAGGTCATCTAGACCTTCTTTCAAATGCTGCTGGTTTTGGTGATAAATTATTTGTTGGTTTAAACTCTGATACATCAGTAAAAAAATTAAAAGGAGACTCAAGGCCAATACAAAATGAGAGAACTAGAGCCAAAAAATTATTGGAGCTTGAATATGTTAATCATGTAATTATCTTCGAAGACTTGACCCCACAAAAGCTTATTCATGCAATGAGTCCTGATGTCCTAGTAAAAGGTGGTGATTATAAAAAAAGTGAAATAGTAGGTGCTAAACATGTTATTTCAAGTGGGGGTGTTGTTAAAATCGTTCCTTTAACGCCTGGATTCAGTACTACTTCAATCATAGAAAAGAGCTCTAATTAATAACTTGCTCTTATTTGATTTAAAATATAATTTTTCAGCCGTGAATTTCCACAAACCACTATGAATCAGTCACTTACAAGAATTTACTTCTATACAGCCCTGTCTGTTTTTTTAACTAGTCATTTTCTGCTCAGCCAAACAAAATTATTTGCAAAGCAAGAAGCTGTAATTATAAATGAAAAATCTAATCTTGATGATAGTAGAAATAGGTTTCCAGAAATATTACACGATGTAAAGATATTATTATCAGAAGTTTTAATAGCTGATCACCATTTAGATACTTTAGAGGTAATATATAATCTTAGCAGAATATATGATTTGTTGATGGAGGCTGATCAAATAGGTGATATGAACCAAGAAGATCAAGAAGAATTTGAACGTTTTGAAAAATCTTTTTTAGACATATACACTCATAAGCTTGGAACTATTAAATCTTCAGATGCGCCAGTTACAGCGGAGAGGTTTAGAAGAGATATTACTGAAGCCTTAGAACCTTTAGCAATTGAAATGGGTGATACAAAGTTCATTGTCGTAGATGATAGAGATGGTCATATACCATTAGTTAGAAATAAACAAGTTGACCAGTTTATCACGTATTTCACTAAACCAAAAGGCCGTAAACAATTTGCGATCTGGCTCAAAAGATATGAGGAATATAAAAACCTTATACTCCCAATTTTAAAAGAGCATGAAATGCCTGAAGAATTAATGGTTTTAGCTATGATTGAATCTGGACTGAACCCAAAAGCATATAGCCGAGCAAATGCCTCTGGTATGTGGCAATTTATTTACTCTACCGGTAAGAATTATGGTCTAAAAAGAGATTGGTATATTGATGAGAGGAGAGATATTATAAAAGCTACCCATGCTGCTTGTGAATATTTGAAAGATTTGAATGAGCAATTTGATAATTGGTATTTAGCTTTAGCTGCTTACAATTGTGGGGCCGGTCGAGTTTCAAGAGCTTCTAGGCTTCATCAAACATATGATTTTTGGCAGATGCATTCGCTTCCTAGAGAATCAAGAAATTATATACCATATTATCTTGCAGCAGCTATTATCGCAAAATCTCCTGAAAATTATGGTTTTGAAGTCCCAAAGGTAAAGCCATTTGAATACGAAGAGGTTGTTCTTGAAAATAGTGCTGATTTAGCAGTTTTAGCTAGAGTAGCAGGTATTAAAGTTAAAACGTTGCGAAATTACAATCCTGAACTAAGGCAATCTGCCACTCCTACTGATAGTCCCTATCTACTGAAACTACCAAAAGGCAAAAAAGAGCAATTTTTAGCTAGGTGGAACTCGATTCCTGAATCTGAAAGATTTGCGCCACAATTTGTTGTTCACAGAGTTAGGTACGGTGAAAGCTTATGGACCATTTCAAAAAAGTATGGTGCTTCGATTCATGATATTGCTGCTGTTAATAAATTAAGAAATAGACATAAAATAAAGGTAGGAAATAAACTTAAAATTCCAATGAAAGGAGCAGCTCTTAGAACTTGGGGGACAAAAGATAATGGAGGGCCAGCTGGCCATTATAAAGTTACATACAAAGTAAAAAGGGGGGATACATTAGGTCAAATCGCTGAGGATTACAAGACCAGTGCAAGCAAGATAAGAAGGTGGAATAGGTTGAAATATGGTTCAAGCCTAATATATCCTGGTCAAAAACTTAAGATTTGGGTAAAGGAAGGATAAAATTCTATGACAAAACAAAATATCATTGATATCGTTTCAGATGCTACTGGGTTAACAAAAGTAGAAACAGAAGCAGTAATGAATGGAGTAATGAAAACTATTATTGATGCATTAGCTGAAAATGAAAGAGTCGAATTGCGAGGTTTTGGTACTTTTGGTGTTAAACATCGAATGCCTAAAAAAGCTAGGAACCCTGGTACAGGAGATGCAATTTATCTTCCGGAGAGATACGTGCCAACATTCAAACCAAGCAAAATAATGCGTTCAAGAGTAAACGAATTAACAAAAAAATAATAAAGAGGAATTTATGCCCTGTGGTAAAAAGCGAAAAAAGCGTAAAATGAATACGCACAAGCGTAAAAAGCGCTTGAGAGCTAATAGACATAAAAAGAAGAATACATAAACATTTTTCTTTTATGCTAGTATTATCTTATTTCTAATTGATCTTAACTTTCAATGACTATGGAGAGAACACTATACTCAGTCTCTGATCTAATTTCAAAGACAAGAGCAATGTTGGAGCTTTCTTTTAAAGATATCTGGCTGGAAGGGGAAGTTTCAAATGTTCATCATCATTCATCTGGTCATTTATATTTTACTATAAAAGATAATCTATCTGAGCTGAAGGGCGTAATGTTCAAACGCTTTAATAGTTATCTAAGATTTCAAATTGAAAATGGAATGCGCCTTGTTTGCTTTGGCTCTCTGTCGGTTTATGAGCATCGTGGCCAAGTTCAGTTTGTTACTAAAAAGATAGAGATTTCTGGCGTAGGTACGCTCCATCAAGCGTTTGAAGCGCTAAAAAATAAACTTGAAAAAGATGGCCTTTTCGATCATAAACATAAATTAGAGCTAAAAGAAATTCCCGAGAAAGTTGGTATTTTAACATCAGGTGAAGGTGCTGCAATAGAAGATGTCTTGCATGTGCTGTCGAGAAGATCTCCTTTTTTGGAAGTTGTTTTTAGACCATCAAAGGTGCAAGGTGAAGGTGCAGCAGAGGATTTATCCAATGGTCTAAACGAATTATCTTCTGTTAGGGGTATTGATACAATAATTATTTGTCGTGGCGGAGGATCTATTGAAGATTTGTGGGCATTTAATGAAGAAAAACTGGCTCAAACAATCTTTAATTGTAAAGTTCCAATAATTTCTGCTGTAGGGCATGAAACAGATTTTACAATTTCTGATTTTGTTGCTGATTTAAGGGCAGCAACTCCAACTGAGGCAGCAGAAATAGTATGTTTAAGTTTAGAACAGATTTTTAGTTCTTTTGAAAATTATGAAACTGCGTTTACCAATAAAGTTGAAAGCCTGAGCTTGTTAAATAAAAATAAAATTGACAATTTGTTCAATCGTTTAATGCGTTTAGAGCCTTCAAATAGAATTAAAACAAAAAAAATCGCTTTAGAAAATTTTAATAACTTTCTCCTTAATTACATTGAAAACGCAATTGATCGAAGTAAAATAAAATTTGAGAGCATGTCTAATCAATTGATCAGTATTAGCCCTGATAACGTATTAAGTAGAGGATTCTCAATAGCCATTGATAAAAATTCGAACAAGATCATTCGGTCAGCAGATGATTTGTCAATTGATGATAATTTTATATTAAAAACATCTGGTGGTAGTTTAGAAGCAAAAAAAATTAAGCAGATTAATTGAGGTAACTTATGTCAAAAAAAAATACAGTGAAATCCTTTGAGGATTTGTTCGAACAACTAGAAGATATTGTAAAAAAAATGGATACTGGCGATATTGAACTTGAAGAGAGCTTATCCCTCTTTGAGAAAGGAATGAGTATTGTCGAAGAAGGAAAAAAGAAACTCGACGAAGCAGAATTAAAAATTAAAAAACTCACCAATAAATAAAGATTTAATTTCATGCAAAAACCAAAAACCCTCGGTCTATGGGCCAACACAGATAAAGATATATTTTGGAATATTTTACCAGAAATTATTGAATGGGCTAATAGAAAAAAAATTCAAATCTTTGCTACTGAAAAAATCCAATCTAATAGTAGATATAATTTTACAGATATTTTACAAATAGGAATTCAAAATAAAATTTCTGAAATGGATTTTTTATTGGTGCTTGGGGGGGACGGGACTTTTTTAAGTTGTGCTAGGTGCGTCAAAGATCAGGATACCCCTATTCTTGGGATACATCTTGGAGATTTAGGTTTTTTAGCTAAGGTTACTCTAGATGATATATTTCAAAGACTAGATCAAGTAGCTGCTGGTGATTTTTTGGTAGAAAAAAGGAGTATGTTAAAAGCTTCGATTGATAAAAAAGATAAAGATTTTATATCTTATGGTTTGAATGATTTCGTTGTCAGTAGTGGAGAATCGCATAGAATGTTAATATCGGAAGTATTTGTTAATGAGAGCAGGGTTGCTGAATATCGTTCAGATGGATTAATAGTTTCTACCCCAACTGGATCAACTGCATATTCGCTTTCTTCTGGTGGGCCAATAATTGCACCAGATGTTGAAAGTTTTGTAATTACTCCAATTTCTGCTCATTCGCTTACATCTAGGCCGCTAGTAGTTTCAAATAAATCTGAGGTCCGTATTAAGTTTTCTAATTATAATCAAAATATTACGCTGATAACTGATGGTCAATTGCACGAATCCGTAGATTCACTTGATATAGTGTCTATTACAAATTCTAATTTTGAAATTGGATTAATTGATTTTAAGGATAGCGATTATTTTCAAACCCTCAGAACTAAAATGGGTTGGGGTACTAGAGGCAATGGTGAATCTTGAAAATGGGATTATTTTTCAGCAAATAGGTTTTTAATTACATATCCAGCAATGTTTGGATTTTCTTTTAATCTTCTACGCGAATACTCATACCAGTCGGGTCCATATGGAACGTATACTCTCACCTTATAACCAGATTTTAACAGCTTCTTTAGTTTTCCTTTCATTGGGACGCCATAGAGTACTTGAAATTCAAATTTACTTGGATCAGCATCCATTTCTTTTGTTAATGAAACTAAATCATCTATTAATTGCAAATCATGTGTTGCATAACAGGCGTAAGAATTTTTTGCTAACATTACCTTAGCCATTGCTAAAAAATTTTTGCTTATATCCTCTGGATTTTGATATGCAATGTTTTTATCCTCTTTATATATTCCTTTGCATATCCGAGCATTAAATCCAGGTCCTGCAAGCTTTTCAATATCTGCTATACTTCTTTTCAGATAGGCTTGTAACACTACTCCTACTTTTGGATAGCTTTTATATAGGTCTTTATATATCTCAAAAGTGCTGTCTGTATTTTTAGAACTTTCCATATCAATTCGCAAAAAATTGGAACTTTCTGATGCTTTGTTTATAAGTTTTTTAAAATTCACAAGTGCTAAGTCCATCGATATATCTAACCCTATGTGAGTAGGCTTAACCGATATATTGCTGTCAACAGAATTCTTAGCAATGTCATCATATAATTGAATGTACTCTTTTGTAACGGAAAATGTTTTTTCTTGAGAATTTATATGTTCTCCAAGGATGTCAATTGTAGCTGAAAATCCTTGGGTGTTTAAATTTTTAACAATGTTGATAACCTCTTTTGGTTCATGTCCTGCAATATACGATTTGGAAAATAATTTAATGAACCACCTAGGCATAATAGATACTGATGAAGCAAGTATATTATTTATCATTTATTTTCCAACTATTATTATTGTTTTCAAATTTAATCTTTCCTTGAGTTACCGTTAATTATTTTTTTCTAAACATTATTAATAAGTTTAGATTGACTAACGAAAACACAATCGTCTAAATTATGACTCTTTAATTTAAAGAAAATTTATGTATAGAGATTTTGGAACCGTTTTTTTTGCAGTGGTCATGGGAATTGTCATGGTTTCTATCCCGCTTATAATTAGTTGGTTAATTGCACCTTCTAATAAAACAAAAGATAAACTAGATACTTATGAGTGTGGTGAAGAGGCAGAAGGATCTGCTTGGTTGCAATTTAATATTAGATTTTACATAATCGCTTTGATATTTCTTATTTTTGATGTTGAAGTAGTATTCCTTTTTCCGTGGGCAGTAGTGTTTAAAGAAATGGGCTTATTAGCTTTGATTGAAATGGGAATCTTTCTTCTCATTCTCTGCGCAGGTTTGGCCTATGTTTGGGTTAAATCTGATTTAGAATGGGTTAGAAGGAGAATTAAATATGGTGGCGGAAGATACAAACCTCTTTCTGCATCATCGGAGGATTAAATGGGGTTTTTAGAAAATAGATTTGATGACAACGTAGTTGTCGAAAAGTTAGATAAATTGTTAAGTTGGGCAAGGTCTACCTCTCCATGGTTTTTTCAGTTCGGAACTGCATGTTGCGCTATTGAAATGATGGCTGCAGCAGCAAGCAGACATGACCTAATGAGAATAGGTATTATACCTCGATCCTCTCCAAGACAAGCAGATGTAATGATTGTTGCAGGTACGGTTACTATGAAAATGGCTTTGCGAGTCAAAAAATTATATGAGCAAATGGCTGATCCTAAGTATGTTGTTGCAATGGGATCATGTGCGACAAGTGGCGGGCCTTATTGGCAGCATGGATATCACGTCCTAAAAGGTGTCGATCTTGTCATACCTGTAGATGTATACGTGCCAGGCTGTCCTCCGCGCCCAGAAGCGCTGATCGAAGGCTTGCTTAAGCTCCAGGAACAAATATTAGAGGGAAGACCTCTGACGAGGAAAACAGGTTGAGCGAAGACCTTCAAGCACTAATTGATGAAGCTGTAAAAAAAGCTCTGGCTGGAGACGATGATGTGATTAATGGCATCGAAGATCGTGTAACTAGGTCCAAAGCAAAAGCTGCGCTCGTCAAAGCCAAAAGAGAACAGTCAAAAGCAGTTGATGAGAATTCTGATTCTGAGTCCAGTGAAGAACAGTCTACAACTGATAATAGTGAAAATATTATCTTAAAAATTGCAAAAAAATTAGAGGATAAGTTCTCTGGCTGCATAGATGGTGAGGTACACTCCGATTTCATACAGCTTAAACCAGAAAACTGGTTTGAAATTGCAAAGTTTTTAAAAGAAAACCCTGATACATATTTTGATTCATTACAATGCAACACTGGCTTTGATCTGGGTGATGGTATTCTTGAGTCTAGGTACAACATCCACTCAATGAAGCATTTACACTCCATTGAAATTAGAATAAAAGTAAATATTGATAATCCTGATATTCCATCAGTTGAAAGTATATGGAGGGTCGCTGACTGGTTTGAAAGAGAAACATATGATATGTTTGGAATCAACTTTACTGGTCATAGAGATTTGAGGCGCATTCTGCTTCCAGAAGATTGGGATGGCTGGCCTCTCAGAAAAGATTATGAAGAACAGGAAACTTATCATGGCATCGTTGTGCCGAAAGTGAAAGAAGGATGGGAGTAGTACACGGTCAAGAGATGGTCCTGAATATTGGACCGCAGCACCCAGCAACGCATGGCGTTCTGAGACTTCAAGTTAAAACTGATGGAGAAGTTATATCTGAAATAACCCCTTATTTAGGTTATTTACATCGTTGCTTTGAAAAACATTGTGAAAACGTTTCCTATGAGCAGGTGATACCATTTACTGATCGTTGTGACTATTTAGCATCGATGACGATGAATTTTGGATATGTTGTTGCCATGGAACAGTTAATGGATATCAAGGTCAATGATCGTGTAGAATACATTCGAGTTATTATGGCTGAATTACAGCGTATTGCTAGTCACCTTCTTGCAATAGGTGTGTTTGGATTGGACCTTGGTGCTTTTACTCCATTTTTGCATATGTTGAGGGATCGCGAAAGAATTATTGATCTTTTCGAAATGACTTGCGGTGCAAGATTATTGTACAATTATATGTGGGTAGGCGGATTAAGTCATGATTTACCGAAAGGTTTTGTGGAGGCAACTTTAAACTTTTTAGATTATTTTGAGCCTAAAGTTGATGAATTTGAGAACTTACTTGGGCATAACAAAATTTTTGTTGAGCGTACTGCTGACATTGGCATCATGCCTGCGGAAGTTGCTATTAACTATGGAGTTACAGGTCCCAATCTACGCGCTTCTGGTGTAAATTGGGATTTGAGGAAAGACAACCCTTATTCTGTTTATAGTAAGTTAGATTTTAATGTTCCTATCGGCAAAGGTATTAAAGGTACAGTGGGTGATTCATGGGATAGATTCTATGTTAGGCTCCAAGAAATAAGAGAAAGTGTGAAAATTGTCCGACAGGCTATTGACCAATTACCTAAAGATGGTGATGTGCATCAAAGCATGCCAAAAAAGATTAGACCTCCTAAAGGATCGATTTACAGCAGAACAGAATCTCCTAGAGGAGACTTAGGATACTATATTGAAAGTGATGGATCTGACACTCCTTACAGGCTTAAAATGCGCTCCCCAGCATTTACTGCTCTTGGTGTGCTAAATGAGATTGCAGGAGGATGGTTAATGTCTGATGTTCTAGCCATTCTTGGTAGTTTAGATATTGTCCTCGGTGAGATAGATCGATGACAGTTGATTTTATTTTTGAGTTTCTTTCTGGCCTTTTAGACGGTTTCCTTAGTTCTAATTCATTGCTTATTATTTCCATGTTAGTTCCATGTCTCGCTATCTTTGGATTTATTACTGTTTATGCGTTAGTTGTTATTTATGCAGAATTAAAAGTTTCATCATTTATACAAGATAAAGTTGGCCCAATGGGGCAAGGAGTTGGTCTTCA
>JAYPIC010000006.1:38950-49778 GCA_038127595.1 bacterium
ATACCTGCCGGTTTGTCTCTTATTGTTGTTATTATGCTAGCAGGCACACTAAATATGCAGGATATTATTAAATATCAGGCAGGTGGAATTTTTAATTGGATTATTTTTGATAATCCATTCGTTCCAATAGCATTTGTTGTTTATTTTATTAGTGCTATCGCCGAAACGAATAGGACTCCTTTTGATTTACCCGAATCTGAATCTGAATTGGTTGCTGGCTTTGCGACTGAATATTCTGGAATGAGGTATGCTTTCTTTTTCTTAAGTGAGTACGCAAATATGTTTGTTGTCAGTGCTGTGGCTGCTGCTGGTTTTTTAGGTGGATGGCATAGTCCGATTCAAGGGTTTATGGATTCTCCGGCATGGGGGGTTTTTTGGATGATCAATAAAACTGGTTTTCTTATATTTGTCATGATTTGGCTTAGGTGGACACTTCCAAGATTAAGAGTTGATCAATTAATGAATGTATGTTGGAAAGTTTTTCTTCCATTAGCTCTGATCAATATTTTTGGTGTTGCGATATGGACAGTTGTATTTAATTCATAAGGTAGATAAATGAAAAGATATTTTACAGATATATATGAAAGTGTTAGTTCAATATTAGGTGGTATGAGCATCACTTTAGTACATCTTTTTAAAGCTAGAAATGATAATGTTACTCTTCAATATCCTGAAGAAAAGTGGCCAAGGCCAGAAAGAAACATTGGATTTGACCATAACAGCTACAATGTTATTAGGTCAAGATTACATGTTGATATGGATGATTGTATTGGGTGTTTAAAATGTGAAAGAGCATGTCCTGTAGACTGTATTAAAATTGAAACAGAGAAAGCACCTGCTCGTGGCGAAGATTTAAAAGAAATCAAACACAAGGGTGTAACTTCAAATGGTACTAGAAAGGCTTTGGTTGTAACGAGGTTTGACATAGATATGTCTGAATGTTGTTACTGTAACTTATGTACCTACCCATGCCCTGAGGAATGTATTTTTATGACTGGCGGGCCCAATGCCAAGAAGCATCCAATAGATTATGAGTTCTCAGAGCCTGACAGAAGTGATCTAATATATAGGTTTGCAAAAAAAGGTGCGAAAGAGGGTCTAGCTGAACTTAATAACGCAAAGCAGGAAGCTGAAGCGTAGTTAAATGGCCGATTTAGTTTTTTGGATCATTGCTGCTGTTACAATAATGTCAGCTGCTTTTGTAGTTTTAAATAATCAATTAATCTACTCAGCTGTGGCCTTGTTGTTCACCCTTTTTGGTGTTGCCGGGTTGTATGTTTTTTTATGGGCTGACTTTATAGCAGGGATTCAAATTTTAGTTTATGTTGGTGGA
This sequence comes from bacterium, assembly GCA_038127595.1. Classification (GTDB taxonomy): domain Bacteria; phylum Fidelibacterota; class Marinisomatia; order Marinisomatales; family UBA1611; genus TMED80. The sequence goes on from JAYPIC010000006.1 coordinate 40,284, forward strand.
ATTTTGGTCCTTGTGATATTTGGAATAATGTTAACAAATAAAATTAAATCAGTTCGTATTTCTCATAAAAGTATGCAGCAGGGTGTAGGTGGGGTAGTTACATTTTGGTTTTTTATATTTTTGTTTATTGCATTGACAAAGGCTCCGTGGGCTTTTAGTGATGCTGTCGAGCCAGTTGGTACTGTGAGAGAAATTGGAGTTCTTCTGCTAACCGATTTTTTACTTCCATTTGAAATTATTTCGTTGCTCTTATTAGGTGCTCTAATCGGTGCTGCGGTATTATCAAGGGGTGAATCTTGATGGATAGCATTAATTCATATTTATTCATATCATCAATGCTATTTTGTTTGGGTTTATTTGGCGTTATTACCAGAAGAAATGCGATTGCTGTTTTAATGGGTGTTGAGCTAATACTTAATGCTGCAAATATTAATTTTGTTGCTTTTTCCAAATTTAACGGGATGAATATTGACGGTCATATTTTTAGTTTAATGGTTATAGTATTAGCTGCAGCTGAAGCCGCTGTAGCTCTCGCAATTATCATAAATATATACAACAATATGAATACAATTAATATCGATGATGCAGCGGAGTTAAAAAGATGATTGAGAGTCCAATGATAACCTTTCCTCTGCTCATTCTATTTTTGCCTCTTATTTCTTTCATTATACTGATATTTTTCGGTAAAAAATTACCCAGGCAAGGTGATTGGGTTGCAGTAGGTTCAATAGTGACAACATTTATTTTGGCTGTGTATATCTTCGTTCAAATGTTGACAAACTATGATGCTAATTTTAGTCATGGTGCCTCATTATCTTGGATCGATATGGGTGCATTTAAGATAGATTTAGGCATTTTAGTTGATAATCTTACCATTGTGATGTTGTTAATTGTTACATTGGTATCAAGTTGTACACATATATTTTCTCTTGAGTACATGAAAGGTGATGTCAGGTACAACAGATATTATGCATATTTAGGTTTATTTACATTCTCTATGAATGGTATCGTTTTAGCTGATAACCTAATTTCAATGTATATGTCATGGGAATTGGTGGGTGTAAGTTCATATTTACTTATTGGCCATTGGTTTGAAAAGGATAGTGCTGCAAATGCTAGTAAGAAGGCATTTTTAACGAATAGAGTTGGAGACATTGGATTTTTTATCGGAATAATGTTGCTCTATTCAGCTGTTGGAGCCTTTACATTTGCTCCAATCTTTGATTCAATTTCTGGTGGAGAAGCTATTGCAGGCATGACTTTAACACTTGCAGGCTTGGGTATTTTTATGGGAGCGGTAGGTAAATCATCTCAGTTTCCATTGCACATTTGGCTCCCTGATGCTATGGAAGGTCCCACACCTGTGTCAGCATTGATGCATGCTGCTACAATGGTTGCAGCCGGCGTATATATGTGTGTGCGTTTGTTCCCTATCTTTACTGCTGATGCTCTTACTGTCATTGCTTACATTGGAGCTATTACTGCAATTTTAGCTGCATTGACAGCCATAACTCAAAATGATATTAAAAAAGTTTTGGCCTATTCAACAGTTAGTCAATTGGGTTTTATGGTTTTAGCTGTGGGTACAGGTGTTTACACTGCTGCATTTTTTCATTTACTAACTCATGCAATGTTTAAAGCAAACTTGTTTTATTGTAGTGGTTCAGTAATTCATTCAATGCATCATGCTTTGCATGAAGCACATGATCACGATACTGACCCACAAGATATGAGAAACATGGGCGGCTTTAGAGAAAAAATGCCCATCACATATTACTCAATGCTAATTAGTACTCTTGCTATCGCTGGTGTTCCTTTGTTCTCAGGGTTTTTATCTAAAGATGCTATACTCGCTGGTACTCTTGCATTTGCTCAGCAAAACCCCGGACACTTTTTATTGCCTCTTTTAGGGTTTTCTGCAGCAGCAATTACGGCATTTTACATGTTCCGTCTGATTTTTATGACGTTTCATGGAAAACCAAATATGAAAAATATTTTTAAAGATATACATGAGTCGCCAAAAGAGATGACTGGGCCAATTGTTTTATTGGGGGCCTTAAGTTTTTTCATCTTTTACACATTACCAAGCAATTTTAATCCCATTAAGGACAAAGGTTGGTTTACAGATCTCATTGTTCCCAGAAACTCCTCTGTTCCAGGTAGTTTAACGGCTAATGAGATCGCTGAATATGCTCATCATGCTCACTATTTAGCAATGGGCCTTTCACTATTTGTGGCTGCTGCTGGAATATTGCTGGCAGTACTTATGTACCAGAGACAGTCTATTTCTGCAGAAAAATTAGCCACTAAATTCGGGTTTCTGTATCATTGGAGTTACAATAAGTTTTATTTTGATGAGAACTATAACAGGTACTTATACCAGCCATTTCTTAGATTAGCTAATTCTATTTCTTGGTTAGATTGGGAATTCTATGATAAATATTTCATCAATGGTTTTGGAAAATTAACAAAGTTATTTAGCAAAATTTCTGGCAAGTTTGACTATGATGGAATTGACCAGGGTTTAGTGGATGGTTTTGGTAGGGTTTCCGCGGTCAGTGGAAATTTTCTAAGAAACATACAGACTGGGCGATTACAAAATTACTTATTATTTGTCGTGGCCGGTATTTTAGTAATAATAATTGCTCAGGCATTTTAATCAATAGGATACAAGAGATACACACATGGAGAATATTCTTAGTTTACTAATCTGGATTCCTATCTTGGGGGCAATCGTAGTCGCCTTTCTCCCGAGAGATAAGGATAATTTAATCAGATATACATCAGCAGCTGTTACAGGATTACAGTTTGTTATTGCTATTGTACTTTGGAGAAAATTTGACCCTTTAAATGGATCTATGCAGTTTATGGAAAGGTATGAATGGATACCTTCTTTGAACATATCTTATATCTTAGGTGTTGATGGCTTGAGTCTTCCGATGGTCCTTTTGACGGGGATGCTATTTTTTATTGGAGTTTTTGTTAGTTGGAATATTAAAAAAGCGGTTAAAGGCTATTTTTCTCTATACTTGTTATTAGATGCTGGTGTAGTTGGGGTTTTTCTTTCTTTAGACTTTTTCCTATTTTATATATTTTGGGAAGTAATGCTTTTGCCGATGTATTTCCTAATTGGAATGTGGGGCGGACCTCAAAGGGAATATGCAGCAATAAAATTTTTCCTTTACACTCTTTTTGGATCTGTATTGATGTTGATAGGTATACTTGGTCTATACTTCACATGCGGAAAAACATTTGATATACTTTTGATCATGGAAAGAGCGCCAGAGGCTCTCAATGGAGTTCTTTGGTGGGGAATGAGCGCAGCCAAGGTTATATGGGTGCTAGTCTTCATAGGCTTTGCTATCAAAGTTCCTGTATTTCCTTTCCATACATGGCTTCCATTAGCTCATGTTGAGGCGCCTACAGCTATTTCCGTATTGTTGGCTGGCATACTTTTAAAATTGGGAGTGTACGGTATTATTAGGGTTAATTATGGTATAATGCCCAATGAGGTGTATTGGTTTGCTGGGGGTCTTGCCTTTCTTGGGCTTGTAAATGTCATATGGGGTGGTTTGTGCGCTTTAGCTCAAACAGATCTGAAAAAATTAGTAGCATACTCCAGTATTAACCATATGGGTTATTCATTATTGGGAATGGCTGCTGTTGTCGCTGCTGGAGCGATGAATGGTGGTGACCTTAAAGCTGCTCAAGCTGGTTTAAGTGGGGCTGTTTTTCAAATGTTTAACCACGGTACAATATCTGCAATGCTTTTTATTTTAGTTGGAGTCGTTTATGAGAGAGCCCATCATCGTGATATAGATGGTTTTGGCGGCTTAGCTAGTCAAATGCCAGTTTATACAGGCATTACTGCACTAGCATTTTTTGCAGGACTTGGACTACCTGGTTTTTCTGGTTTTGTTAGTGAAGCCATGTGTTTCATTGGAGCTTTTCCAGTTTTTAGAACTATTGTCATCCTGAGCACTATTGGTATACTACTTAATGCCGCATACTTTTTGTGGGCATTTCAGAGGGTGTTTTTTGGAAAGCTTAATGAGAAATATAAAGATATGGAAGAAATCAATGGCCTGGAGCTATTCACCGTGATACCGCTAGCCGTTATTACTTTATTCTTTGGAATATACCCTGGTCCTTATCTTGATTTAATTAAAGCTACAATGGATCAAATTATTGAAAAGGTTGCGTTTGTTGCCACATACGCTGCACTCTAAGGTTTAGCTAAATGACAAATCTCCAAAGTTTAGAGTTTTTTATCCCAGAGTTAATTTTGACAATTACAATATTGGCTGCTCTAATTACTGATCTTTTTGTGAAAAAATCTAAGACGAATATGATCGGCTGGGTTCTTGGTGTTGGTTTAGTTGTTGTAGGGCTCTCTGTTCATAATTTGAGCTCTGTACCTCCAACGACATTATTTCTAGACATGATTGTAATAGATCCTTTCAGCTCGTTTATGAAAATTGTTATTATACTATCTACGCTGCTGGTAATCGTTGCCAGTTGGGTAAACGATGAGTTAGAAAAATATAGGAAAGGTGAATATTTCACTATAATGGGTATAATGGTAATGGGTTTATTTTTAATGACATCATCTGTAGACATAATAATGTTATACATTTCTATTGAAGTTGTTTCAATTATGTCGTTCGTGCTTGCTGCCTATCTAAAATTAGATACTCGGTCAAACGAGGCTGGATTAAAGTATGTCATTTATGGAGCATTTAGTTCTGGGGTAATGTTGTTTGGCTTGAGCATCGTATATGGGTTAGCTGGTAGTACAAATTATTTTGCTATCCAAGATACTCTTTCTAGTCTTGATGGTTCTGCAAACCCAGCCCTAATAATGGCATTATTAATGATATTTGCTGGATTTGGCTACAAAATTTCTTCTGTTCCTTTTCATTTTTGGACACCAGATGTATATGAAGGTTCACCCTCAACAATTACAGCATATTTATCTGTTGCCCCAAAGGCTGCGGGTTTTGCAATGATCATAAGGTTTTTTCATCAAGTCTTTTCAGACAGTATAGGATTAACTAGTAATGCTATTGGATCCACAGATTTACCGTGGCCTGAAATTATTGGCGTTCTAGCTGTTGTGACAATGACTATGGGGAATTTAGTTGCCATCCAACAAAAAAGTATCAAACGTATGCTTGCGTATTCTAGCATTGCCCATGCAGGTTATATGATGTTAGCACTTCCAGTTTTGTCCATGGAGGCAGTTGAGTCAGTTATGATCTATCTTTTTATTTATGTCTTTATGAATCTAGGTGCATTTTTCATTGTTATTTTTGTTAAGAACAAAACAGGTGGAGAATCTTTTGAAGACTTTGAGGGTCTGGGATGGAAAATGCCAATAGTAGGTGCATTTATGACTTTATTCATGTTGTCCTTAACAGGGTTGCCTCCTACTGCAGGCTTTGTAGGTAAATTGTATATCTTTAAAACATTAGTTGGCGCTGGCAGTGAATTTTTGTGGTTAGTTGTAGCTGGAGGCGTAAACAGTGTTATTTCTCTATATTATTATTTTCATGTTGTGAAAGTGATGTTTTTAGGCGGTAAAAGAAGCGATGTGATAACATATCCTCCCTCGACGATGTTTGGTCTTATGATTTTTACAGCAGTTCCTTCTTTATTACTTGGTTTATATTGGAACCCTTTAGCTTCATGGGTTAAAGATTCGTTAGTGTTTTACACCCAAGTAATGTGAAAAGTTTTTATTTCTGAATCTTTTGTATTGTAATTTTAAACCCTAATATTTAATAAAAAATAAAGCTTAGCGGTTAAATGCCTCATATAAAAATCACAAAAGGACATGATTTAAAGATCTCTGGGATTCCAGATAAGAATATCGCTTATCCTGCGCAGTATTCAACTGTGGCCATCATGCCAAATGATTTCAGGGGAGTAAAGCCTAAACTTTTAGTAAAAGAGGGAGACAAAGTAGATATTGGTTCTCCATTATTTTTCAATAAAATAAATCCTGAAGTTAAATGGGCTTCGCCTGGTTGCGGAAAAGTTAAAGATATTGTTTATGGCCCTAGAAGAGTAATTGAAAAAATTGAAATTGAATTGGATAAAGATCAAAATAGTATCGATTATAAAACCTATACTAGAGAAGAGATATCTAACTTATCTGGAGAGCAAGTTCTAGAAAATATTTTAAATGCTAATCTCTTTACATTTTTTAGACAGAGACCATTTAATATAATACCCAACCATAAAATACCGCCGAGAGATATTTTCATATCTGGTATAAACACCTCTCCTCTATCTGTAGATATCGAGGTTGTCATGGCGAGTCAGCTAGAAGACTTTCAATATGGAATTGATGCCATATCAAAATTAACAAAGGGTAATGTTTTTCTAACAACTAAAAGAAATTCAATTTTATCATCTATTGAAAATGTAAAATTAAACACTATTTCAGGTCCACATCCAGCTGGTAATGTTGGTATTCAAATTCATCATATTGCGCATCTTAAGCCTGGTGAAATTGTCTGGACAATTAATCCTCAAGATGTGGTATCCTTAGGCAGATTATTTAAAAATGGGAGATATCACCCTGAAAGAATTATTTCAGTAGGAGGGCCTAGCGTCAAAACACCATCGTACTCGAAAGTAACAGCTGGTGTTCCTATAAAGGCTTTAATAAATGACAATTTAACATCTGAAAATGTTAGAATCATTTCTGGTGATGTGCTAACAGGCAGAAGTGCATCCTCACAAGATTATCTCAGTTTTTATGATTATTCTTTGAGCGTTATATCTAACGACATCAAAAGAGAATTTATTGGAATGTTAAATCCGGGAAGTAGTTCATCCAGGTATAGTTTAACACCTGTTTTTGTTTCTCTTGCTGACAAGTTATTTAACTTTACTAGTTCTCAAAATGGAAGTCACAGAGCTGTAGTCCCAATTAATACGTGGGAAAATGTATTACCAATGGATATTTTGCCAAATGAGCTCTACAGATCTATTATGGCAAAAGACATTGAAGAAATGGAAAATCTTGGTATTATTGAATGCGATGATGAAGATTTTGCATTGTGTTCTTTTGCATGTCCTAGTAAAACCGATGTTAGCGGTGTAATTAGGCAAGGGTTGAACTTGCTTCAGGCAGAGGTTTAAATATGCAGTGGCTTTTAAAATACATACTTAAGATCAAACCCAATTTTGAGGAAGGCCAAAAATTACACTGGCTGTATCCTGTCTATGAAGCGACTGAAACGATTCTTTTTAGTACGGATGAAAAAACAAAGTCTGCGCCCCATATCAGGGATAGTATTGATATTAAACGTGTAATGATATTAGTAGTAATCACGTTAATTCCTTGTTATATATTTGGTGCAATTAATGTTGGGTACCAAAATGCAATTGCCCTAGGTATAGAACGATCATTAATTGGTAATCTCATTTTCGGTGCAATCACAATCGTTCCTATTATCGCTGTTACTTTCATTGCGGGTGCATTTTGGGAAATATTGTTTGCCATAGTAAGAAAGCATGATATTTCTGAAGGGTTTTTAGTTACATGCGCATTAATTCCGCTTACTATGCCTCCATCAATTCCTTTATGGCAGCTTTTTATTGCGACTTCTTTTGGAATAGTCATTGGTAAAGAAATTTTTGGTGGTGTAGGGATGAACATATTTAACCCTGCTTTAACCGCGCGGTGTTTCATATTCTTTTCGTATCCAAGCAAAATTTCTGGTGATATGGTTTGGCTAGTTGGGCCTGACGGATATTCGGGAGCTACTGCTTTATCTGTACCTGCAACTACTAAAAACTCAGATGCGGTCACGTTGCTTGAAAATGTTTCGCAATTTGATTATTCTTGGTTGAATTTAGCTTCTGGTTGGATACCTGGTTCTATTGGTGAGACCAACAAATTTATTATATTTGCTGCTGCTGTAATATTAATGGCTATGAAACTTATTTCATGGAGAGTTATTTTGGGTGGTGTGAGTGGTCTTTTCGCAATGGCCTATGTTGGTAACCTAATTGCTCCCTACTCAGATAATTCTATGCTATCAATTCCAGCTCATTATCATTTGGTCATGGGTAGCTTTGCTTTTGGATTAACTTTTATGGCTACTGAACCTGTAACGGGATCTCACACAGATACTGGAAGGCTTTTTTATGGGTTTTTCGTGGGGGTTCTTACTGTAATTATACGTTCAATTAATCCTGCATATCCAGAAGGAGTTATGCTTGCTATTTTATTGATGAATGCATTCGCATCTTTAATTGATTATTTTGTCGTTAAAGTAAATGTAAATAGGAGGATGGCTAGATATGCGCAGTGATCTTTACACTATAGCTTTTACCACAATTATTACGGTCATTTTAGGATTGGGCTTATCTGCTACCGCTGATAGTCTTAGAGAAAGACAAGTGTTGAATGAAGAGTTAGATATAAAAAAGAATATTTTATCTGTTTTAGGTTATAAGCAAGATACACCTTGGACAAATGAAGAGGTCCAAAGTTTATATGATGCTAACATTAGTGAAATAAGAATAGATGAAGTTGGCTCCGTTATCGAAGAATTAGACAAAAATGAAGATCTATCATACACAATATACCAAAGCAGTGAGAACAATAAAGTTACTGGTTATGCAATACCTATCGCTGGTAAAGGTTTATGGGGAACAATGTATGGTTACTTTGCGATTGAACCAGATGCAGAAACAGTAAAAGGAATTACATTTTACAAACATAAAGAAACGCCAGGTTTAGGTGCAGAAGTTGACAAAGATTGGTTTAAAAATAATTTCGTTGGCAAGAAGTTAACCAACAAAAATGGAGAATTAGTCAGTATAGAAGTTATAAAGGGCTATGTTTCTGATACAGATCCAGATGCTCCCCATAAAGTTGATGGGATTTCAGGAGCGACCATAACAGGGACAGGGTTGACAACATTCTTAAAATCTGACCTACAGAAATATGAGCCATACTTTGCGAAAGTAAGGAGTGTAAATCAAATTGAATCTCTTTAGTAGTAAAAATAAAAAAATTGTTAAAGATCCCTTAATGGGAGAAAATCCTATCTCCATCCATGTACTGGGAATTTGTTCTGCATTGGCAATAACAACAAAAATAGATACTGCTGTTGTGATGACCATTGCTGTTGTTGCAGTTTTATCTATATCAAATGTGGTTATTTCACTTCTTCGAAATAATATTCCCAATAAGGTTAGAATTATTATTCAGATGAGTGTAATTGCTTCATTGGTAATCATTGCAGACCAGGTATTAAAAGCTTACATGTATGATATGAGCAAGCTTCTAGGTGTTTTTCTTGGACTAATTATAACCAATTGTATAGTGCTTGGTAGAGCAGAGGCTTTTGCCATGCAAAACTCTCCGAGTAAAGCTTTGCTTGATGGAATGGGCAATGGTTTAGGGTACGGAGCAATTTTAATCGCTGTCGCTTTTTTCAGAGAATTATTTGGCTTTGGATCCATCTACGG
>JAYPIC010000007.1:0-22102 GCA_038127595.1 bacterium
ATCTTTTCCTTAATGAGTATTGCCTCTTCAATCGCGTAATTATCAGGAGGGTTCATAACGAATGTAGCACTACTATCATCAATCCATTTTTGATCTTGAGAAATTTCAAGAGCCGATTCGGACCCAACAACTTGCTTTACTAGTACTGCGATTTTCATGTATAATTATATATCATCACAGTTTAAATTTAACAAATTAATAATTACAAAAAAAATCAGTGGCCATACATGATTTCCGATATAATTCTTAATTCAATTTTTGTCTTAGGTAGTATTGTATTTTTATATTGCCTATGGATACTCTGGGCAAGGTCAAATCAAAAAAAATAAAGCGCTTTGATACATGCTAAGGAATTAATTAGTTTTAGGGATAAATGTTAATTCATTGCTACGCTAATCGTGGCTGAGACAATAATTAATCAAGGAGGAATAAATGAGAAAACTGTTATATGTTTTTCTTTCAATTATTATAAGCTACTCAAACATACAAGCTCAATCTATAGAAGGTAACTTTGAACTAGATAGTTTGGTCGTTGAATATACAATTGTGGCTAGAGATATCGAACAGGTCGGTAACGACGGTAACATTCATATCACTACATATGATGAAGAAGAGGCTACCTATGATGTTACGGTAGGTTGGCCAATTGCTGGTGATGATGGGATTTTTGATTTTTCATTACCCTATTGGGATATCGGTGACACCATGGCAGTAACAAAAGTGCCATTAGGCTCTGCAGCTGCTTTAGCAGCTTTTGGTTTAGGCCTAAATGTAGATTTTACTGATGGAGCATATACTGTAAATCAAGGAAGTGTATACCCAACCACAAATACAGAAAATTGTGTTACTTCTCAAGTATTTTTACCAATTCAAGACCAAGGCGTTTGGGACAATGGCGGACATGACCCAATTTTGCTACCTGGCAACAAAGTTAAATGGGGTTGGGCTATAATTGAGTCTGGTATCTTTGCAAATTTTAAAGCACCTAACATGAATACAGATGTTTATGGTGTGGACTATGGTGCAGGAACTGATATGGAAAGCTGGGGATATTTCCAAGCTAACTATATTGATGATACATATTCTGCAGTAGATGGACTAAATATTGGCTGGGAAGCTCATGATGGTGTCGAAGCTGATCTAGGAGTAGTAAGCGATGGAGATCCTTACTACGTACAAGCTGAAGCTGAATTAGGATTAATGAATGGCATGTTGGGAAGAAGTGAATTACCTGTTGACTCTGTTACCATTCCAACATTAGCTGCTCTTGCTGCTGCAAACGGTATTACAGTTCATGTCCCTACAGAAAATACTCCATTTGCTGCTGGTGCAACCGGGATTGATCTTGACCAAGATGGCACTCCCGATGGTGCCACTAGCTCAGACTTCTTTTATGTCTTTGATCCTACAGGCGACGTCCTAGGTGGCGGAGATGGTGTTCCGTTTAGTGGAGATGAAGGTTTACAATATACTGGTTACTATGCTACTTGGAATACATTGATAACTTTAAATGGTATCGAGGCTGGTGTAACGGCCGCTGCAATGGGAGGCGCATTAGTAGACCCAATGGCGCCAAACATTCCAATGATTGTTGATTCTGTTCTTGCTTACACACTTTATTATTGGGATATGTCTGATGCAACTTTAGCAGCTGTAGAGGCAGCTGGCGTAGCAAGTGCCGCAGTAACACAAGTTGGAACATGGCTTGCAGGAGGAATGGGTTTAGAAGATGTAGCGAATGCTCTTTTACCTTACATACTTGGTAATGTCACAGGACTTCAAGCTCAAGCTACCGCAGCAGGAACCCCGTTAACATACGAAAATGGTGACCCGGTCATCGTTGATGATTCAGGCCATGATCTAGATACTGCAGATTTCCAGTGGGAAAATGCATACTACTATGGCGAGCTATGGAATAATAAAGGTGGAAGACTTTATGTTCAAAGTTATGCAAATTGCTTCCCAGCTAAATGGACTCAACGTGTAGATTCACACTGGTCTTATATGGGCGCTTTGAGCACCGTAAATGACAACAATATCACTGTTGATAGGTTCGAATTAAAAGGAAATTATCCAAATCCTTTTAATCCAACTACTAAAATACGATTCACCAATGATAGAAGCAGTAATGTGAAAGTAACTGTCTATGCATTGAACGGTGAAAAAGTTGCTACCATTATGAACAGAAACGTTAATGCTGGCGCATATGATGTGTCATGGAATGGTAGAAATTCAAATGGTTCGATTGTCCCTACAGGTATGTACTTGTATGATGTTGAGTCTGATGGTAGAAGACTACAAGGTAAAATGTTATTCCTTAAGTAATCTTTACTGATCTATTATTATAACATTACAAAAACAGCCTCTTGCTAAAAACGAGAGGCTGTTTTTTTTAAAATAATAAACGAATAAAATTTCATGCGCGCTGTTATACTAAATCTATTTCTAATAAATTTAATTTTTGCCCAAACCTATAGGCTTGAAGGTGAAATATTAGATGCTTCAAATAAATCTGCATTACCCTTTGCCAATGTAATATTAGAGGGGACAACCCTTGGGTCTGCATCAGATGCTAATGGCAAGTTCAGTATTGAGAAGATCAATGCAGGCACTTATACTATCATCGCTTCTTACATGGGGTACTCTACTATTAAAACCCCAATCACTGTTCCTAATAAAGATGGTATAATTACTATATTGCTAGAACCTGAGGCAATTCAATTAGATGAATATGTAGTTACTGCATCAAGAAGAAGAGAACGAATTGAAGATGCACCAGCTGCAATATCAGTTATCTCTAAAAAAGAAATAAGAAGAGAGAGTAATACAAACTTAGGTGATTATCTAAAAGGCACCAAAGGTATAGATTTCACACAATCTGGTATTGACAGTTACAATATGACGGCAAGAGGCTTTAATTCATCTTTTAGTTCTAGGCTTTTGACATTAACTGATGGAAGAATGGCTAATGTACCTTCGCTACGTTTAACTGCATATAACGTTATTCCGGTCTCTTTCGATGATGTTGAACAAATTGAAGTAGTCTTAGGTCCCTCTTCTGCTCTTTACGGTCCTAATGCACATAGTGGAGTTTTAAATATTGTCACCAGCTCTCCATTAAGATCTCAAGGTACTAAGTTTAATTTTCAGACTGGTTATCTTAACCAACCTAATACTAGACCTTTAGAAAAATATACTTTTCGAACTGCTCATAAATTTAACAATTTTGGAATAAAACTTTCTGCAGTAGCACTAACAGGAGAAGATTGGAGACACTATAACGAAGATGAGTATGAAGGACATTCACCATCTTTTATTGGAAGAAGTAATTTAGTTCATAATAGAGTAGAGGATGGCGCAAATGCTGGCGAGTTTGGTAGTCCGAGGATGCCCGTGGAATGGCTGACTGGTGAAATTGATGGTAATGGAAAAGATGATAACGGCAATGGCTTCATAGATGAAAACTTAAGTTGGGGTACTGGAGATATTGAAAATTGGACTGGACCTAAAATTGGCGATGGTGTTGATAACTTAATTTTTACTGATGCTGAAGCTGGCTCTCCTGTAATTGACTCAGCCATGGTTCAGATTGCTTTAAATGACCCCTATGGCAGATATATTTTAGATAATGGCATTGTACTTTATGATGTTGGTTACGAAGACATTGGTAGAGGGTATATAGATGGAATTGATAATGATGGCGATGGGCAAATAGATGAGGGCATAGATTTAGGAATCGACGAACCAGGAGAAATATGGTTTGATGGTATTGATAATGATGGGGATGGGCAGATTGACGAAGAGGATGAGACAGGCACTGTTTGGCTTAAAAGGTTTGGTACATACTATGGAGATTGGAGCATTGATAAAGGAGGTTTCGGCGAATATAAATTTGATGATGAAGGCAACATAATATTTGACACTAACAATAACGGCTTATACAATGATAATTGGAGATCCGATGGAATAGATAATGATGAAGATGGTATTATAGATGAAAATGATGAAGCTGATTTTGTAATGAACTACGGAGGGCTTCCTAAATTACGTTATGATGCTAATGATGATGGCATTGACGATTTTCCAGATTTTAATGTGAAAAATGTACGTTATGATCTAAGGTTAGATTGGGAGCCTAATTCAGATATCACAGCCAGTCTATCTCATGGCTATGCTTGGGCTAAAAATATTAATATTACTGGAATTGCAAGATACTTAGCAGATGGTTGGATATATAGATACTATCAAGGAAAACTGCGATATAAAAATCTTTTTCTACAAACATACCTAAATACAAGCTTTTCTGGAGAAGATGATAGAGCTACAAGAAATTTGGCAACAGGTGGCGTTATTTATGACCGCTCAAAAAAGTTCAGTTTACAACTACAACATTACATAGAAAGAATGAATGGCGATTTTAGATTTGTTTGGGGATTAGATTATTTTCTAACTCTTCCAGATACCAGAGGAACAATTTTATCAGATAGTGATATAACAGATAACCGAGATAATAATGGCAATGGTGAAGCAGGATCTCCAAATCATTATTATGATGAAGATGATAGTTTTTTCTATGATGAAGGTGAGGCATATAGAAATATTGATTCGCTTAATCAAATTTCAAATTATAATCCAACTGCCATATGGGGGTCAAACCCATATGATGCCAACTTATTTTCTGGCGATAACGTCCAAGGCGCTGTTGGGGATAATTTAGATAATGATAGAGACAGTGATGATTTTAATGATGTAGATGGGAATGGTTTCCCATGGACTGATAATAATGGCAATGGTGTATTTGATGTCGGGATTGATGCTGTAGAGGAAGGCGCTAGATTAATTAATGGAACACATATTTTTGTTTATGCCGATGGAATTGATAATGATGGAGATGGGAAAACAGATGAAAACATTGATGAAGGCATCGATGAAAAATCAGAAGACAATCGCTATAAAGTGAATGAGTTTGGGGCTTACTATCAGTTGAACTGGAAACTAAATGATAAACTAGAATTTATCCAAGCTACACGCTTAGACGTCCACGATAGGTTAACTAATTTTTTAGAATTTAATAATCAGGGTTATAATGATTCATATAGCCCAACAAATTGGAATTTTAATTTTAATAAAACAGATGGTTTACAAATTTCACCAAAATTTGGACTTTCATTTAAACCAAAAGAAAATCAGAATTTTAGACTTACTTGGGCTAAAGCTTTTAATACTCCATCGAATCAGGCTCTATTTCTTGATATCTTCGTAACAAGAATTTCCATTTTTAAAGTTTATGCAAAAGGGTCCTACGGTGGATATAACTACACAACAAATCAAAATGGAAATAATGTATGGTTTGAATTTGATGAAGGTTTATACAGACCAATGGATTCTACAAAAATTTTCTTTTTCCCATCTGTTGATCCAAAAATCAAAGGATATTTTAGTAGTAAGTTGCAAGACCAGCCTGAGCTAGAGCCAGAAATTGTTAGTACATGGGAGGTAGGATATAAGGGCAGGCTAGCTAGTAATATTTTTGGAACCCTTGATTTGTATACAAGTCACTACACTAGCTTTGTTAGTGGAGCAACGTTTATAAGCCCATTAGTTTTAAGAAAATCAATTTTGACTGATGACTATAATCAGAACGGTATAACAAATATTGATGGCGCTGATGGGCAAGTAATAATAAACGACCAAGAGGATTATGATGAAGCATTAGACTTTTGGCGTCAGGGCCTTGTAGGAGTGACGGCAACCAGTGATACAATTCCAGGCGCTCCCCCTCCCGTTGTTATCGGCTTTTTGAATTATGGAGAAGTTGATATTTGGGGTTTTGATGGTAGTTTAGCTATTTTTCTTAGCAGAAAATGGAATATGGACCTTACATACTCTTTTATGGGCACAACAGAATTCTTAAACCCGTTAACCAAAGCAAAAGAATCAGTAAATGCTCCTAAACATAAAGCCGGATTGAAAATTCAGTACAACCCGACTAAATATCCACTAACGGTATCTTTGAATGGTAGATACGTTGATAGCTTTGATTGGTCATCTGGAATTTATTACGGTAAAATAAATGCGTATTCAATATTTGATCTTCACCTGGGCTATGAAATAAATAAGAATATTAAAATGAATTTTACTATTAACAATTTATTGGACCATAACCATACTGAAATTATTGGTGGACCTTCACTTGGAAGAGTAATGATGCTGCGCTTAGAAACTAAGCTGTAATTCTGTTTTCATTTAGTAGTATTATTTTTGACTAAAATCATTTCTAATAGGCATAAAATTCTGTGATAGACAAGATCATAGAATTAGATAAAGCCTTAATGATATTTTTAAATAAAAATATCTCTAATTCTTTATTTGATGTAATTATGCCAATAATTACAAGTAAAGATTTTCTAACAGTCATAGGTTTAATTCTTATTTTTTATTTGGTGATATTTTGTGGAAAGCGAGGTAGAATCGCTATTTTAGTTTTGATTTTTGCTGCGGGAGCCTCCGATGCAATTTGTGCACAAATTATTAAACCATGGATAGGAAGAATAAGACCCTCCCATGAATTTATTGAATTTATAAATTTGCTAGTCTCAAAAGGAGGAAAGTGGAGTTTTCCTTCAAATCATGCAGCCAATAGTTTTGCTTTTGCAACTGTGCTATCTTATTTTTTTGATCATAAAAAAAGCATTCTTTTTACTACTGCTTCCATAATTGCTTTCTCTAGGGTATACGTAGGGGTGCACTACCCGCTAGATATTATTTTTGGTGCGATAATAGGTTATATCCTATCTTGGATTGTATTATCTATTTGGGTGATAATAAAAATGAGAGAATTAAAAAGAGGTAGAATGTGGGTGTGGTATGCTAATGACACTCCACCAACAATTTAATTCGGCATATTCTCATCTGGTGGGTTAACACCAAATGGGGAAAAACCATCCTCATTATTAGGTAACTTAATTTCACCATGCTTTGATTCAAACTTGCTTATGTTATCATTCAATGCTTTTAAGAAAGTTTTAGCGTGTGGCGGCGCCATAATTATTCTTGAGTGAACTTTCGCCTTAGGGACTCCTGGTAGTATCCTAGTAAAATCTAAAACAAATTCAGCTGGAGAATGCGTAACAACAACAAAATTTGCATATTCTCCACTACTAACATCCGCATCCAGCTCAATATTAATTTGCTGCATATTTTTCTTTTTATTTTCCATTTTTATCCCTCATTTATGAACCAGAGTTTTCAAAATCTCTTTCGTTAAAGTCTTCCCACTCATCATTTAGACCTTCAAATTGAGAATATTCTTTTATGTTTTCATCAGTTTTGTCTTCTGGTAAAAGTTCATTTTCATAGATATTGTAATGATCTTTCTTTTTCTCAAATTCACTTGGATCACCCTCTTCTTCTTTAGTTTGATCCAAATCATCAACATCTTCACTGTAAACCTCTGGATCAAAAAAGTCTAAATTATCAACTATGCCATTTGCCATTAAAAACTCAAGAAAATCTAAAAATCTTCTGTCTTTTAAATCAGCTCTGCAATGAGGACATACTAGTGAATCTTGAAGATCTACCTCTTCAAGAGTATTTTCACATACGGGACAGATAATACCTTCTAACATTAATTTTTCCTTTTTAAACCGGCGGGTAATATAGTTGTTGCATGATAATACGTCAACTTATTATATGGATAGAATTAATTTTTCTTATCAAAATTTTACTCCCAAAAGACTTAAAATCTTTGAAAAGTAGCTTTCTAAGAATGCATTTTCTTTTCGCTCTAAGGTGATAGTGTAAATTTTTCTATTAATTAAAGAATCAAATCCTATTTTTAATGGAGCATCTAAATCGAAAAATAGCATTGAAGATGCTGCACAAAAGTTTGTATTTAAATCAACAATTGCATCATAATTTTTTATCTTAATTTCATTTAAAAGGGATACTGATTTTATCGTGTTAAAATAATTTAAATCATTATCATTGTAGGTAAATAAACTAACATTCTCCACATGAGGATAGAATGACTTAGACTTATCACTACAAATTAAACCAATCTCATAATCGGAAAGAGGGTTCTCAACTTTTACAAAATAATTTATAACTTTTGCATCTTCTTTTTTTTCAGGCAAAAAGAATAAAACTGATCTTACTCCTCTACCTTCTTTGGTTATTTTGATATGAGGACTATCTTCTTTTTTAGAAAAAAGATTTTTCCAAAACAGATATATTTTAAATCTAATAGGTATATCCACAATCAAATATACTCACAATAAAATAAAACAAATTAAAAACTCTTTTTCATAGTGATATGTACTACATTATAATTGAAGGTTAATAATTACCTAATATGAAAAAAGAAGAACCTGGGAAGTTTCCATATACCAGAGGTTTGTACGAAAAAATGTACAATTCAAGGCTCTGGACGATGAGACAATACGCTGGATTTACCTCTGCTGAAGAGTCAAATAAAAGATTTAAATATCTTCTTGAAAACGGAGTAATGGGATTGTCAGTGGCTTTTGATCTTCCTACGCAAATAGGTTATGACTCTGATCATGCCATGGCTGAGGGAGAAGTTGGTAAGGTCGGAGTTCCTATATCAACTTTAAATAATATAGAAACTCTTTTTAAAGGAATTCCACTGGATAAAGTTTCTACATCCATGACAATAAACTCTACTGCAGGTATTTTACTCGCTTTTTACATAGTAAATGCTGAAAACAAAGGTGTCCCATTTGCAAAGCTAAAAGGGACTATTCAAAATGATGTATTGAAAGAATTCGCTGCAAGGGGGACATACATATACCCTCCTAAACCTTCCATAAAATTAGTTACTGATATCTTAGAATTTTGCGATCAAAATTTACCTAATTGGAACCCAATATCTATATCAGGTTACCATATTAGAGAGGCAGGAAGTACTGTTGAACAAGAGCTTGCATTTACATTGGCAAATGGCATTGCGTACATGGAAGCAGCAATTGAAAAAGGCTTAGACCCTAATAAATTGGGCCAAAGAATTTCTTTTTTCTTTAACGCCCACAATGGCTTCATTGAAGAAATTGCAAAATTTAGAGCTGCGCGAAAAATGTGGGCTTTAATTATGAAAAAACGATTTAAGGCCATAAATGAAAAGGCTATGATGTGTAGATTTCATACTCAAACAGGAGGTTCAACGTTAACCTCCGAACAGCCATCAAATAATATTATAAGAACTACCATTCAGGCTATGTCAGCTGTTTTAGGGGGAACGCAATCTTTGCATACAAATGGATTTGACGAAGCCCTTTCTTTGCCGTCAGATGATTCAGCAAAATTAGCTTTGCGCACGCAACAGATAATCGCACACGAAACTAATATTCCCAATTATCCTGATCCTTTTGGAGGAAGCTATCTCATTGAAGAAATGACAAATAATTTTATCGAAAATTCCTTTAAAATAATAGATGAAATAGGTGAAATAGGTGGAGCATTAGAAGCAATAGAGAATGGTTGGATTGAAAACCAAATTTCTAAAAGTGCATACGAATATCAAAAAGGGATAGATGATAACTCAAATATTATAATTGGAGTAAATCAGTTTATCGATGAAAGCTCAGAAAGTGAACATACATTCCAGATTAATACAAAATCAGTAGATGAACAAATTGATTCACTCCACTTATATAAAAAAAATAGATCAAAAATTGATTTTAATGAAAAATTAAACATGCTGAAAAAAACAGCTGCTTCAAATGAAAATATTATGCCTGCTATTTTAGAATGTGTTAAAAACCAATGTACACTAGGGGAAATTTCAGATACTTTAAGAGAAGTCTTTGGTAATCATGAGTAATCATAATATTCAAAAAATAGGTATAATAATATCCTACCTTATCCATCCTATGGTCATATCTTTTGTGACATTTTTATACCTTATCTATTACTCAAATATATTGATCGAAGATAAAAATTTAATATTTATACTATGCTTTACGTTCAGCACGATATCGCCAATAGCCACATTTTATTTTTTAAAAAAAAACAATCTAATATCAGATTTAGATGCTTCAAAAAAAGAGGAGCGTCTACTGCCAATGGCCTTTGGTGCATTATTTTTTCTTCTGGGGTTTGTAACTCTTAGAATGTTGAATGCACAATTGCTAATTCAAGGCATAATGTTCTGCGGCATGATAAATGTTATTCTAGCTTGGTTGATTACAAACTATTGGAAAATTTCCATACATGCCATTACACTTTCATCGAGTATTACAATATTTTGGATATTTGGATATCAAAATGTTTTTATCGTTATTTTAATACTTTTTATTTTAATAATTGGCCGCCTCCTAGCACAAGCACACGACTTAAATCAAATTATGGCTGGTATTTTTTTAGGTATTATATCTACCTTTACGTGTTACACTATTTTATTTTTACAATAATGATATTTACACAACTGATTCAAACAAATCTGCGAACAAAGGAACTTGGTAAAAAAGTAGAGTATTATAACCGACTTGATTCCACAAACGAGGAAGCATGGGAGTTATTAGATGAAGGATATCAGCACGGTTCAGTTATCATCACAGAAAATCAAACAAAAGGTAAAGGCAGACAAAGTAATTCATGGTCTACTATAGCAGGTAAGGGTCTAGCATTTACCCTAATTCTTGATAAAGAATATTCTAATTCATTTTCCAGTTTTATTTCACTTGCGGCTGGAATATCCATTGTAGAGTCTATTATGAAACGAGGTGTTGATTGTTTATTAAAGTGGCCAAATGATATATTTGCTTCAAATAAAAAAATTGGAGGAATTCTTTGTGAAAGTAAAATAAAAGATAAGCGTATAAAAAAAATGATTATTGGTATAGGATTAAATGTAAATGAAACAGTTGAAGAACATCCGCAAGATATACAAGATTATATTTCGACAATGTATAGCATAACAAATCATGCTCACCAAAGGGAGTTAATTGTTGCTGAATTTTTAAATAGCTTTGAAAAGTGGATGAACAAAATTGAAGATGAACCAGCTAAAATTGTAGAGACATGGAATATCCATTGCATGCACATAAATAAAAGTATCTCTTTTTTCGACAGAGGAAAGAAAAACGAAGGTACCTTTATTGGGCTTAATGACGAAGGATTTGCAAAAATTGATATTAATGGAAAGATTGAAACCTTTAATTCAATTAATATCACTTAATAAATATTGCTTACACTTTAACGTAGCATAGCTAATTTTAATGATGAATAAAGAAAAAATATTACAATGTCTTAATAACATTCTCGAGCTTGAACTTGCTGGAGTGGTGAGATACACACATTATGCTTTTATGGTACAAGGTCCTTACAGGCTTAGCGTGGTAGATTGGCTCAGAGAGCAGGCAAAAGAGTCTTTAATGCATGCTGAGATGGTAGGTGAACATATTACTAGCCTTGGAGAACATCCCACGCTAAAAATTGGAGAGCTATTAGAAACTCATAAACACTCAACAGAAGATATATTAAATGAGTGTCTTGAGCATGAAAGGTCTGCTATTAAAGCTTATTATGACCTGTTAGAAAATATTGATGGTAAATCAATTATGCTTGAAGAGTACGCTCGAACGATGATTGCTACAGAAGAGATGCACGAAGCTGAGCTTAAAAAAATGCTAAGAGATAACTTTTAAGTTATACTCTAAGAATCATAAGCCGCGATCCCCGTAACAGATTGACCTAAAATTAGTGAGTGCATCTCATGTGTGCCCTCATAAGTAAATACAGTTTCTATGTTTGTCATATGCCTCATCGGAGAATAATCTTCCATTATTCCATTCCCTCCTAATATCTCACGGCATGTCCTAGCTACATCTCGAGCCATTTTACAATGATTCCTTTTAGCTAAAGAAACTTGGTCAAATCTCATTTTATTTTGGTCTTTTAATCTTCCAAGCTGATAAACGGTTAATTGAGCCAATGTTATTTGGGTTATCATCTCTGCAAATTTTGATTGTGTCAACTGATAACCTGCAATTGGCTTACTAAACTGCTTTCTTTCTAATGAATAATCTAGTGCAGTTTGGTAACAATCAACCGCTGCTCCAACCATTCCCCAAGCTATTCCATATCTAGCTTGTGTCAAGCAAGATAGAGGACCTTTAAGACCTTCTATATTAGGCAGTCTAGAACTATCAGGAACCCTTACATTCACCATTGAGAGTTCTGAAGTAACTGAGGCTCTTAAACTCAATTTACCGTGAATGTCATTGGATGTAAAACCTTCCATACCTTTTTCTAATAAAAAGCCCCTGACTATGCCGTCCTCATCTTTTGCCCACACAAGAGCTACATCAGCGAGACTCCCATTAGTGATCCACATTTTTGAACCATTAATTATCCATTCATCCCCATCTTTTTTAGCAGTAGTTGCCATTCCTCCTGGGTTTGAGCCAAAATTTGATTCAGTTAAACCAAAACAGCCAATAAGCTCACCAGCTCCTAATCCAGGCAGCCATTTTTCTTTTTGTTCATTGGAACCATATGCATGAATTGGATACATTACTAAAGAGCCTTGGACGCTTGCGAAAGAACGCAAACCTGAATCACCTCTTTCAAGCTCGTGAAGAATTAATCCATAAGCAACATTACTTACCCCTGCACCTCCACTTTCTTCAGGCAAGGCAGAACCCATAAAACCCAATTCACCTAATTTTGTTGCAATCTCTAAAGGAAAAGTTCCTTTATCAAAATGTTCATTGATGATTGGCTTAAACTCATTTGATACAAAATCATGAGCTGTTTTTTGAATGAATAGTTCTTCCTCAGTTAATAAATCTGATATATTGTAAAAATCTGGACCAATAAGTTTCATCACGTTATCCTAAATCTGTTAATATAAATTAATCTAATATAGTAAAAAAAGTAAACTCTGATAATTTGCGGTTATAACACCAAGTTTTTTTGTTCTTCTATACCCATTGAAACGACAAAAGGGTTGTTTTTTTGAGTGCTGAGAAAATCCTGTTTTGATTTCAATCCATTCCACTGCTGATTAATAAGTATTTGTGCCACTGGACCACCTAATGAATTTCCAGGCCCAAGTAACACAACATGATCTGGACAAAATTCTTTTAATGCAACAGAAACGGAACTAGAAAAATCATATTTTTTTATAACTTGATAAGTTAGCGTATAATTATAGAGCTCACTTACATTAGTTGACCAAGGACTCCAAATATTACCTCTACCATCAATTAAAGGTATTTTAGGTTTACTAAAAATAGCTCTATCTAATTTTGATTCTGCCAAACTAGGAATTTTTTCTAATAACTCAGTGTGAAAAGCAGAATGAAAGGGTATTTGAAAAGGATATTTATCTATTTTGGGAAGTTTTTTTAGCAAATGATCTAATTGACTTTGTAAACCTGCAATTACTAAATAACCTCCTAATTTTATAGATACTTTAGCACCTATTTTCAATATTTCTTTTAAAACAGATTCATAAAGTTTTTCATCTTTACACCAATCATCATCAACAATGGGATAAATGATTTGGCCACCTTGCCCATTTTCATGGGTCAAAGTTCCCATTTCTTGGATTAACTTAAATCCATCTTCATAGCTTAGGGAGCCCCCTAGTGCTAACGATATGTACCATCCCATAGAATTACCACAAATAGCTACTACCTCATACTTTTGCTGATCAATTGAAAAAAAATCTTTTAAACTGCAAGCGTAAATTAAAGGAGAGGCATTTTCTCCGCTCATATGAGTTTTTGTTCGGAAAGTGCCTGAGTCTAATTCGCTTATGCTAGGTAAGCCTTCAGACAATCTTACTTTATCATGAGATCTTATTAAAGAAGTCAGACTAGAATCACTAAATGCTAAATAATTGGAAGTCTCCCTTGAATAAGATCCTCTTCCAGGGCATATTACAATTATTCGCTTCTTAGTCATCTTTGTATAGTTTAATTGCATTATTATAGATCGATTGAATGTTAGGCAATGTTGATGTAGCAGCCATTCCAAGAGGGATAAAACTATCTTTAGCTGAATGTAATTTTACTACGATATTACTTTTTAATTTTGAATATAATGATGACATCAATCCTTCTCCGTAAGAACCCGATCGTCTACACTCATCAACAATAAGAATTTTTTTTGATGGATGTACTTCATTAATAATTTGATCAATTTTAATATCAGACAGCCAGCATAAATCAATTATTTTTATTTTATTGCTAATAGCTTTTTCAATTTTTGGTTTCGCTTTCAAAGAATGATAAAGACCGTTACCATAGCTGATAATCGTAAGTGCATCGCCTTCACCATATTTTACATATTCGCCAATTTCATGTTCCTCATTTGGGCTGGGGTAATTAAAAGACCACCTATTATCTTTATTTTTATGCAAATCCTTAGTCATATAAAGAGCAATAGGCTCAATGAAAACTATAATTCTACCATTCATATAAGCATGTTTTGCTGC
The DNA here is from genome assembly GCA_038127595.1 of bacterium. Classification (GTDB taxonomy): domain Bacteria; phylum Fidelibacterota; class Marinisomatia; order Marinisomatales; family UBA1611; genus TMED80. The sequence goes on from JAYPIC010000007.1 coordinate 14,465, forward strand.
AGTTCTGAGCATTTTCACGGCGTCCACACCATTTGAAGGACATGCAACTACGACCCCTGGTATATCTCGAAAAATAGATAAGGAATTATCATTATGAAAATGTCCACCAAAACCTTTTTGATAGGCAAGTCCAGCAATTCTTATAATCATTGGATTAGTATATTGGGACTTACTAAAGAAAGATAAAGTAGCTGCCTCACCCCTTAGTTGATCTTCAGCATTATGAAGGTAAGCAAGAAATTGAATTTCAGGTATTGGTAAAAATCCATTGTGAGCTAGTCCAGATGCAAATCCTAATATTGACGTTTCATCTAATGGACTGTTAAATACTCTACGAATTGAAAATTGCTCGTATAAGCCAGCGGTGATATGATAAACACCTCCCTTTTTTGCTACATCCTCCCCAAAGATTAGTGCATTATCATATTGCAACATAATATCTATAAGGGCATAATTAATTAATTTGGCCATGCTTGCTGGTCTATTTAGCCTATTGTAATCCTTTCCAAAAAGTTTTTCTCTTTTGTCCTCATTTGGTAATGCTGGAACATCTTTCCGAATGTTTTTTGGGACTATAGATGTCATCACATCTGATGCTTTTTCTAATTTTGGTTTTAATGTTGCATGGTCAAAAATATAGCTTATCCTCTTTCTGCAATTTTCATATAAATCAATAATTTCATAAGAGGATAAAACTTTATTCTTTATCAGAGTTGCAGCGCTACAGAGCAAAGGGTCTTTACTTTCAGCATTTTCTATTTGATCTAGGTCCAAATAACTGAGCTCAATATCTGAACCAGCATGCCCCATTAATCTTACTGTTTTCATATGTAAAAATACAGGAGCTCTTTTGCTTCGACAATGAGACTCCGCTTCTTTAGCAGTCTTAATGGTATCGAAAATATCTAAACCATTACAGCTTAAATATTTTAGATGTTCTTGATCAGAAAAAGTTTTCCCAATCCAATCTTTTGGTGTTGGCACAGAGATACCTAAACCATTATCCTCACAAATAAAAACTATTGGAACATTCCCTCCAATACTTCTAATCCACCTAGCTGTATTTATGCCTGAAAGAGCTGTGGCATGATTAGCGCTTGCATCACCAAAACTACATAGTACAAGGCTATTAGATTCTAATTCTTTCTCCTTGATTTTAAGGTCTCTAGCTCTGTCAATCCCAAAAGCTGTTCCAACTGCTTTTGGGATATGACTAGCAATAGTACTAGTTTGTGGAGGCACATTTAACTTTTTAGACCCAATGACTTTATGCCTACCTCCGCTAATTGGATCATCTGAAGAAGCCATGAAAGATAAAGCCATATCATACAAAGGACTACTGCCAGGAATTTGTTTAGATCTCTCAATAAAAAATGGGCCACTGCGATAATGTAAAAAAGCTATATCAGTATATGGGAAAATATGTCCAAAAACTGCATTTGATTCATGGCCAGAGCTACCGATGGTATAAAAACATTCACCTTTCTCCTTTAGCTCTCTAGCTTTGATATCCATATGTCTACTAAAAACTTGACTTTCAAAAATAGATATTATGTCACTTGCTTTAAGGCCAAGATCTGAAATAGAATGTTTAGTTATGGTGCCCGGAAGTGAACCATTTTTCAATTTTTGTAAAAAATTTATATCAAGTATCTCAGCTCTATTGTATGGATTCATATTGAAAGGCTAAATGATTTAAATATGTTTTATTTTTTCTTTATTAATTTAGCAGGGATTCCGCCCCAAACTTCGCCTGCAGGGACATTTGTATATTTAGGGACTATCGCCCTTGATGCAATCACCGCACCATCGCCAATTTCGCACCCTGGATTAATTTGTGCACCTAAACCAACAAGACAATTATTGCCTATTTTTATGGGAGCAAAAACCAGCTCATTTTTTTCTGCTAGATGAGGAGTTATAATAACTTTCGAACCAATGACTGTATTTTCTCCAATTGAAACTAAATATGGGTCATTTATACGATCACTGCTTACAAAAGAACCTTTACCAATTGTGCAACCTAAAGATCTGTAGTAAAAATCAGTTACCCATGATGGGACCATATGGTGGATACAAGGTTTTGCTAATCGATCTAAAACATTCAAAAATCCCCATCGAATAGAGGTTATTGATAAAAATGGCACTCTAACTGAGCCTATGGAAGGTTTTAAAATAAAACTTAATATAGATGTAAGGAAAATTGTTGATAGCATCCACATAACATATGCAACCCCTGTGCTAACACCAATTAGCATAGCTCGCTCAAAATTTGAATAATTAGCTGTATTTTGAAAGATGTTTAAAAAAAGATAAACACCTGGAGCTGCACAAATGCCCCAATGAAGTCCCGTATATAGAATTACAATAGTTGTTAAGAAATTTTGAATAATTTTCCACAACATGATTTGTTCTATTTTATTTTTCTTGTGCGTCCCAATATACCTCCTGCCACAATTTAGTTGTCTCAGGAAATACATTTAACATAATCTTTTTTAAAACGCGAGCATATTCTTGAATTTCAATCTGAGCCGTTGCCTCATCTCTTAACTCAATGAAATTCATAATAGACTGAAAAGAAGCAGTCCACCAGACTTGAGTATAAACAGTCAAGGGCAAAATGCTCCTGGCTTGCTCTTTGGCCATGCCCATTTCAATCATTTTCTCATACGATTCTATTGATTTTTGTTGAGCGTCACTCCAAATTTTTTCAGCACTTTCTTGATCTTCAACCAACCCTTCACTAGCCTGTTTATTATCACTTGATTGAGCTCGAAAATTTTCAGGAATGTAAAAATCAGAATATTCTACATACCTACCACTTATCTCATTCCAAGCATGGTCTTTGGTTGGGTGATCAGAGGTAGTTTCAATACCGACAACATGCTTATACCACTGCCTCATTACAAACTCAGGCGCTTTAATTATCATCATAACATGTTGGTGCCTAAATGGTGAAAAATGCTTGTGTTTAATAAGAAATTTAGAAAGCCTTCTATCTTTATCAGTAAATTCTTTTGATCGTCCGCCGAATGAAACTCTCGCTGCATTAACAGGAGTTAAGTCATCACCTAAGACGTCAACAACTTCAATATAACCTTTGTCCAATACTTTTTCAATATTACTCATTACTTACCCTATCGTAATTTATTCTTTATTTAATTCTTTAAATGTTTTTTCAACTGACAAATTATAACCAGCAATTATTCCTGGTTCAATCAAAGTTTTCTTTTTATTGAACTCAAGCTCATTGCCGTTTAAGTCAATTGAAATACCTCCTGCTTCATTGATTAAACAAACCCCTGCACATACATCCCACTCATTTTTTGGGCGTAGTGTAGCGAAAACATCTGCTTTACCAACTGCTGTGAGTCCCATTTTATATGCTACACTGCCAATAGGCTCAAGCTTTTTAAAACTGTTCTTGAAAGGATCCCAAAGTCCTCTACGAGTTTCAGACCTGCTATTTAATATTGTCATATTTCTTAAACTGTTTTTCTTTGTTACTGTCAACTCTTCATCATTTAAAAATGTGCCATAACCACTACCTCCATAAAAAGTTTCATTTGTAGCTGGATTATGCAAAACGCCAACAATAGGTTTCCCATTTTGAACTAGCCCAACGCTTACAACAAATTGAGAAACACCTTCAATAAATTCCTTTGTACCATCTAATGGATCTACGATCCAAACTCTTTCTTTGCTAAGTCTGCTTGTCGAATCTATTGTTTCTTCAGAAAGCCAACCATAATCTGGCCTAGCATCCAATAATGTATTTTTTAAAAAACTATCTGCTTCTTTATCAGCAGTTGTAACAGGGTTATGATAACCTTTTTCATTGATTTCATAATCGTGCTTATAATATTTCATGATTATATCGCCAGCTTTCTTTGAAGCTTTCAAAGCGATTTCAAGGTCATCCTCAATTTTTAAATTAATGTTAGATACCATTTAGAAAATATTAGTCATATCAAGAGGATCATCAATTATCTGGCCATTTTTTTCTTTAACGTTATATACTTTAGAGTCTTTGAAAAATGATATGTTTTTAAAAGGATTATTATCAATGAAATGCATCGCTGCACCATCTTCTATTGCGTAAGTGGATTTTATTTTACCGTCTTTAATGAATTTATGAACACTTGGCTTCCTATCTTTCTCAGAATCATAATGAGGGCAGCAAGTACCAGGGATTAGTCCCAAACAATCAATGACATTTAAATTACTTGCCCATGAGTCAGTAATACCTTGATCAAACCAGCAAATTGCACCCGCACTAACTCCTGCTAAAACGGTACCTTTGTTGTAAGCTTTGAGTAGATATTTATCGAGCTTCCACTCTCTCCAAACAGCTAACATACTTTTTGTATTACCTCCACCAATATAAATGATATCTGCTTTGTTTATAAGACTATCTAATCTTGGAGTTCGCTGAAAAAAATTTAAATGATTAGTTGTACAATCTAATCCATTAAAACATGAATAAAAATTAACTGTGTAAGATTTATCTTCTGCACTAGCAGTAGGGATGAAAAGTACATTTGGCCGATCAATATTTGATTGCTCAATAATATACTTCTCAATTACCCTTTGACTCGGGTTTCGCCCAAATCCGCCTCCACCAATAGCTATAATTTGCTTCATTTTACATTTATTCTTCTTAAAAAGTTGTCAGAAATTAATTCTAAAATAATTTCTTTATACCCGTTATAATTATTTTTTTATTTGTCTTGAATCCCACCTTTAATTTCGTGTATTTTTAAACAGAGTGGGAGTTTAGTAGGAAAATAAATTTCATATTTTTTCTGACGATATTGACAACTTTTTTATCATCCCTAAAAAATTATTGGGACAAAATTTCTTACCTTTCTATTCTCCTCACTGTAAATGAAATATAACCTTTTTGGCCAGGTTCAACTACGCTATCAGTGCGTGGTATTCTGCGTTCAAAAAATGAAAGATTAGGTGGCTTATAATGAAGAAAGAGATTTTCATTAATGAGAGTATGGGAGAAACAAGAATTGCTATCCAAGAAGATGGGCAGATCGTTGAAGTATACATTGAACGTCAAGACAAGCAAAGGATGGTGGGCAATATATACAAAGGAAAAGTTGAAAATGTATTACCTGGTATGCAAGCTGCATTTGTGGATATCGGCTATGAACTAAATGCATTTTTACCTTTTTCTGAAATAGCAAACCCTGATTATATAATTGAAGACGACGCAGATGGAAATCAAAAAAAGAAAAGTAAGCCAGATAACATTGAGGTTGACCTTCAAACAAATCAAGAAATTTATGTGCAAGTTATCAAAGAACCATTTGCTGGTAAGGGGCCTAGAGTAACAACAGAAGTTGCAATCCCAGGAAGATTATTGGTTTTAGTCCCTTATGAAAACTACATCGGAATTTCAAAAAAAATATGGGACAAATTCGAAAGAAGAAGGCTCAAAAAAATTGCTAAAGGACTCAGACAGAAAGATACAGGTATAATTATCAGAACAGTTGCTGAGGGAAAGAGTGAAGAACATATCGTAAATGATTTTAATTCGTTATTAAATAGCTGGAACAAAGTTAGTAAAGTAGCAGAAAATGAAGAAGCTCCTGCACTAGTATATGAAGATCTTGAAACAGCTTCGAGCGTAGTTAGAGATCTATTAACTCCGGATGTGGAAAAAATTATTATTGATTCCAAGCGGCTTTATAAGAAAACACAAAAGTATCTTGAAGAGGTGTCTCCAAGCCTAGCAGAAAGATTAGAGCTGTATAAACTAAAACTTCCACTATTTGAAAGCTTTGGAATTGATTCTGAAATTGAAAAATTAATGAGGCCTAAAGCCTGGTTAAAAAGTGGTGCTTATTTAATTATTGAAAAAACTGAAGCAATGGTTGTGATTGATGTTAATAGCGGTAAATTTGTTGGCAAAAAACTTCATGAAGAGAATTCACTCAAAATAAATCTTGAAGCTGCAAGAGAAGTAGCAAGACAATTACGATTAAGAGATTTATCAGGATTGGTTGTGATAGACTTTATTGATATGCGGCTTGAAGAAAATCGGAAAAAAATATATCATGAACTTCGAAAAGAGCTAAGAAAAGATAGAGCGAAAGTAGCAGTCTCTCCAATTACAGAATTTGGTCTTCTTGAAATGACCCGACAAAGGATCCGAGTGAGCCTTTTGGATTCAATGAGTGAAGAGTGCCCAACTTGCTACGGGTCAGGAAGAATCATTTCTAAAGAAACATTGATTACTAGAATCGAGCATTGGCTCAGAAGGTATAAAAGCAAACACAGGGATTTAAGGATAATACTTCAACTTCATGAGGAAAATGCAGATTATATAAAAAATGATAAAAAAAATATATTAAGAGGTCTTATGTGGAAAAATTTTGTTCATATTAAAATTGAAACAAACAAAGATGTAGGCAGAGATGAGTTCAGATTTATAAAATCAAAAACGGGAAAAGACATTACAAATGAGATGGCACTTGATAAGGACAAATCAATGGCTTAAATTCGCCAGCTTTTAAAGTTATGTACGCAATAGTAAATATATCAGGTAAACAGTTCAAGGCCGAGAAAGGTTCTAAACTTTGTGTGCCCAAACAAGCACTTGAAGAGGGTAAAAAACTCATCATTGATGATGTTTTATTAGTTCATGATGGCAAGTCAACGCAGTTTGGTAGCCCCAAAGTAGCTGGTGCAAAAGTCACTGCAACTATTTTAGATCATGGCAGAGAAAGAAAAATATTAGTTTATAAGAAAAAGAGAAGAAAAGGATATGCCCGTAAAAATGGTCACAGGCAATGGTACACTAATATAGAAGTTCAAAATATTCAGGTCACGAAAGTAAAAGCTAAGCCTGCAGCGAAAGCAAATGCTGAAAAACCTAAAGAAGAAAAAAAAGATAAGTAAATATTATGGCACATAAAAAAGGACAGGGAAGTTCAAGAAATGGTAGAGACTCTAACGCGAAGCGTCTGGGTCTTAAAGTTGGAAATGGTCAATCTATTCTAGCGGGGTCAATCATCTTAAAACAAAGAGGGACTAAAGTCCATCCAGGTAGTAATGTTAAAAGGGCAAATGATGATTCTCTTTTTGCATTAAAAGATGGTGTAGTTGAATTCAAACGCAAAGGCAGAGATAGAAATATTGTTAATGTAGTTTAAGTTTTATTTACTGCAGATTTATTTAAAGCCTTGCAACTGTGAGGCTTTTTTTTTACACAATAATATCCCTAGCTTCTAACTAACATTCCAAAATAATTACGGAGATTTAAAAATCATGGGAAGAAAAAAATTAACAATGATCGGTGGTGGTCAAATTGGTGGAAATTTAGCACTTATTGCCGCGCAAAAAGAGTTAGGTGATATTGTAATTTTTGATATACCTCAATCTGAAGGCATGGTAAAAGGTAAAGCACTAGATATAATGCAATTACGTCCCCATGATGGATATGACTCAGAATTATCAGGAACATCAGATTATAGTGATATTGCAGGATCAGATGTTATAATTATCACTGCAGGTATACCAAGAAAACCAGGAATGGATAGAGAAGATCTCATGTCGATTAATTTAGGCATTATGAAAGATGTAGCATCAAATGTAAAAAAACATGCCCCTGATGCATTCGTA
>JAYPIC010000007.1:22112-48620 GCA_038127595.1 bacterium
TCGTAATTGTAATCTCTAACCCTCTTGACGCAATGGTATATGCCTTCCACAAAGTATCCGGGTTTGCTAAAAATAAAGTAGTAGGAATGGCTGGTGCGCTGGATTCTGGAAGATTCCGAGCATTCTTAGCAATGGAAACTGGATTATCAGTACAAGATGTAAGTTGTATGGTGCTAGGAGGCCATGGCGATAGCATGGTCCCAATAACTAGATTAGCTACGATAGGCGGCGTACCAGTAACAGATCTTATTAGCTCTGAAAGGCTAAGAGAAATTGAAGACCGTACTAGATTTGCAGGAGGAGAACTTGTAAAATTGTTTGGAAATGGTTCAGCTTTTTACGCACCTGCGCAATGCGCAATTGAAATGGCTGAAGCATATCTAAAAGATAAAAAACGCGTAATTCCAAGCGCTGCGTTATGTGAAGGTGAATTTGGTATAGATGGTTATTTTATTGGCGTACCTACTGTTATAGGTGCAAGCGGCATAGAAAAAATTATCGAGTTTAGCCTTACAGATGAAGAAAAATCTGGATTAGATAACACTTTGGATGCAGTAAAAAAGACTGTCAAGGAGACTAAGTTATAATATTTTTACCTAATTAATCCTAAAATGAAATAACAGTATTTATTAAATGCAATTATTTCTCAGTTTATTACTTTTAATTAGTTCTAGCTTATTTTCTCAAGAATTATTCGTTCAAGAGGAAGAAAAAAACCTTTATAGATCAGCTGTTGAATATAGCTTTGATGAGGTACTTGATAACGGGTCTTATACATTCCTCTTTGAACAAATAAATGGAATGATAAATATTATTGGGCATGCAGGTTCTGGAACTCACCTAATTATTGATAATAGAGTTCATGCTTTTAGTAATAAAAATGCTATTTCAATCTTAAAAAATAGTCAAATAAATGTATACCATGATAAAATTGAAAAAGTCATACGAATTAAGAAAATGTCTGAGAGATACGACCATAAAATCATTGGGAAAATTGATCTACACCTTCCTTTCAATACTAACCTAAGAGGTACGATTAAAAATAGTGACTTAACTATTTCGAAGGTTAAAGGCACTATAGCAATAAATACAGAAAGTACAGATTCTGATTTAAATAATTTAAATGGGAATATCAATATAACTACAAGAGGTGGAAATATTAGTGCAACAAAATTATCTGGTGAGATGGAGTTAAGCGTTGTAAGCGGCGACATAAATATTTTTGATTGCGATGCAAATTCAATGCTTACCATGGATAATGGGAATATTTTTATCAATGGGTTAAAAGGAAATCTATTATCAAACACAACTTTGGGAGAGACACTAGTTTCAAACTATGAAGGAGAAAGCAGTGTTTTTAATATTAATGTAGGGAACCTAAAAATCAACAAATCCAAATCAAATATAAACGCAACAATTGATATTGGAAGTGTAAATATTAATAATATTCAAGGAGCTACAACTATATTTACAGGTAAAGGTGAAATTAATTTAAATAATATAATTGGTGATGTTAATTGTAATACAAATTTTGGTAATGTTAATGGCATTAATCTTTTTGGTAAAATAAACGCTAATTCTGAATTAGGTGATATAGAAATAAATAAAGGATATAATTCATTTTTGAAAGATCACTCTGTAAACATTGCAACAAAACGAGGTTCAATCTCTGTACGCTTACCTTCCGATTTACCATACGCTATTAAATCTCAGTGTCATAACCTTGAAACTAGAAATGCAATTAGCTCTGAAATTCCGCTAGATGAAGAGTTTTTATCAGCCAAAGTAGTAGCTCAAGGAAAAATAAAAGAAGGAACTATAAGTTGTAATCTTTCATCTAATTATGGTCCGATATCAATTTTTACAAATTAAATGCTGAACCGTTCTATAATCTTGATCTATCTTTTATGCTCTTCTCCAATTTCGAAAGCTGAAGAAATTAAAAATTTTGATTTTCAATATAATTTAAAAAAATACGATGCATTTCGTGTTTACCTTGATTGTAAGATTGGAAATCTAAGAGTTGAACCGAGCAATAATCGATATTATATCAATGGAGATGTTTCTTACAATTCTCTGATGTCTAAACCAGATCTAAAACTATCTGATAAAAATAATGTGGCTAAACTAGACTTTAAAATAGAAACTGAAGATATAGGCATTAATTCCAACTCATTAAATAGTTTGATAGATAAAGGTAGTAATAATTATGTAATTAATTTTTTAATGCCAAAAAAAATATCCACAGATTTAAATTTTAATTTTGGTGCAGGGCAAGTTGATCTCGATTTTTCTGGATTAAGGATTACGAGCCTGATAATGGATTGTGGTTTAAGTGACGTTAATTTAATTTGTGATAAATCAAACATAGTGCATTGTGAGAGTGTAAATATTTCTACTGGTGTATCAGATTTTAATAGCACCACATTAGGAAACTTTAATTCTCCAAAATATTATTTTAATGTTGGCGTTGGTTCAGCTCAAATTGATATGTCTGGCTCTGTAAATAAGGATACAAAAGTAAAAATTGATGTTACTCTTGGTTCTTTGGAATTAAAACTTCCCGAAAATACAAATATTGAACTAATGATAGATCAAAACCTACTTAGCTCTGTTAACATACGTGATCTTGTATCGCTTGGGGAGGGGGAATATAAAAGTAAAGAAGCTCAGAAAAGATGGGCAACAATGGAGCTCGAAATTTCCATAGGTATAGGTTCAGCAGATATCTATTTAAAATAAATTAAAAAATTATTTTTTTGCCTTATTGATCTGATCAATATTTCGTTTTAGTCCAGATAATTTTGTGCGTTTTGCAGAAGATTTTTTAAACGTCTTGGAAAAATCTAATTGATCTATATCAATCCAGTTCTGATCTGTTTTGTTTAAAATTTCTGCTCTTGGCCGAAAGTATTCCTCTTTGGATATTTCCGCAAATGAAATATTCCATGGACAGACTTCTTGGCAAATGTCACAACCATAAATCCAACCATCTAAATCATCATAACCATCTAAAAAATCACCACGGTGCTCAATAGTTAAATAACTAATACATTTATTAGCATCTAACTCATACTCAACTAAAGCTTTCGTAGGGCATGCGTCAATGCAAGCAGTACAACTACCACATAGATCTTGTTCAAAAGGAGCATCATACTCTAAATCTAAATCAATAATTATCTCGCCCAAAAACAGCCAACTCCCATAATCTGTACTTATAAGATTTGTATGTTTACCCTGCCAACCTAAACCAGCTCTTTGGGCCCATACTTTTTCCATAACTGGTGCTGTATCCACGCAAACAAGACCTTTCACACCTGGGTTAGATTCTTTAATAAATTTTAATAATTCAAATAATTTTGATTTTATAATTGAATGATAATCATCACCCCATGCGTAATTACTAAATTTAAAATTACTATCTAAATCGGATTGATCTTTTCCAACATAATAATTCATTCCTAATGATATCACTGATTTCGCCTCAGAAAAATAATTAAAAATATTACCCCTTTCAGATTTTCTTTTTTCAATCCATTCCATGGTTGCATGTTTATTATTATTAAGCCATTGGTTAAGCTGTTCTTTTTCCTTCTTTGTTTGGGAAGCTTTAGCAATTCCGACTTTATGGAACCCCAGGTCTATGGCTTTTTTTTTAATATCCTCAGAATTGATGATCATTTATCATTTTAATAATTTAATAATATAAAAAACCTAAATATGCTTTTATAGATATTCTACTGTATGTGTTTGAAATTTTAAAAGATTTTGAGCCATCTTGTTTTTGATAATTCAGCTCGTCACTGTAGTTCTCATACCCTAAAATAACACCTCCGATAACTCCCTGATTTAGCTGCTTTGAGACATTACAATTTATTTCATATCCATCGTTTTCCACATATATGTAAAAAAGCATATCCAAATTTGGACTACTTAACATTTCTATTCCTGGTTTAAACCATGACTCATATGTAATATCATTTTCTTGAAAATAAGCGTAAAAAGAAAAACCATTAATATCAATGCCTGTAAAATACTCTGGAGTGGTTTGAACCTCATTTGAAAAAGTAATATTTGACCCCAGCCCTAAATCATATGATATAGTTTTAGAAATAGCCCTGTTTAATCCAAAAGATACATTTGATACTATATCTGTATTTGAATAGTAGTCTATTTGACCAGCCCACATGTTATTATATAGCCCAAGTTTATTTTGTAAGTTGAGGAATACTTCAGCATCAAGACCATCATCTGCTAAATTTAAAAATCCACCTGAATAATACTCTGCACTAGGCGCATATATATTTTCTACATTTGATTGGGATTTAATTATCGATGCAAATAAAAAAAACATATAAAAAATCCTCATGAATGGATGCATAATTTTATTTACTTTCCTGATAAATTTTTTGGTACCATAAAATTCCTATAATTGTTTTTACATCTGTTATTTTGTTTGACCACACTAAATCTAAAGCATGTTCTAAAGAAGTAGGCATCAATTCAAGAAACTCATCAGAATCTCTATTAATATTTGTTTGTACCAGATCAGTCGCTAAATAAAGACTCATATTCTCATTAGCAAAACCAATTGCGGGATGAATCATTGCAATAAAGTTTAAATTTTTTGTTTTAAAGCCAATTTCCTCTTCCAGCTCTCTTATTGCACATTGATCAGGCGTCTCTCCCTTATCTATTTTGCCCGCAGGTAGTTCAATAAACTCGGAGCCCATGGCATATCTGAATTGTCTAATCAATGCAATCTTCCCGCTTGGAAGAATTGGGACAATAACTACGGCTCCAGGATGATTTATCCATTCCCGGGTACTGTTTTTCCCATTTGGAAGCACAACATTATCTTTTTTTACATCTAAAAAATTTCCTTTATAAACCGTTTGAGAGCTAATTTTTTTTTCTACAAGCTTAGACATTATTTCAGAGACTAACTTTTTAAGTCATCCAGTATAATTTTAGCCTATTTTATCCACTCCCAATCTGAAGCAAAATTATCGGCTGATGGAATTCTATTAATTACAGTTTCTAATAACTTAATTGCCTCGACCCTGTTTTTATCTTTATCTAAAGCTTGAGCGTAGTAAACAATTTGAGCTATTTCAGACTCTCCTGTCGCTTGTGCAAGTTCAAGATACTTTAAAGCATCATTATTGTTTGGCCAAGATAAAATAAATGGTATGTAAGGAGCTTTGTAATGGACTGCTCCTAATAAAAAATATCCTGCTCCATTTTCATAGTATGGATCAATCTCAATGATTTTTTTAGAATGGTATCTCATTTGATCTGCAACTCCTTCTCTGGCCGCTGCAAAAACTCCATATTCCTCAGCCCAGCTACCAAGATTAACTAAGTACCAATATCGATATTCTACGGAATTAGGAAATTTTTCAACCATACTTAATCCAAGATCCTTGCCTTTTTTAAGAAGATCTTTTTTTACTTTTTTATCTTTAACTACAAATTTTGATTTAAAATAATAGGATTTTAAAAGATATAATGAGGCCTCGTATTTGTCATCTTTTTTATCTAAAGCTTTTTCAAAATGACCAATTGCACTTGAAATTGGCCCAGGCTTAGCTTGGTCTTCAACGCACCCGAGGTGTCTTTGATTATACTCGGATATGCCTTTTTCAAGATATGATTGGCAATAGATTATAGGAACTAAAAAAAAGGAGGAAAGAAATATTTTAAGAAACATTAAGATTAAAAATATTCAATGTAAATAATTTTTATTTCTCTTTTAAAATAATCTACTTTATCCTCATCAAAAAGCAAGTTATTAAAATTCAATTCTAAATGAAGATGCTCTACAAAAGTCCACCTAAGAGCAGCATTGAGGTAGCCACCCCTGCTAATTGCTAAAGTCTCAGTAGTCATATTATTTTCATTTAAAGCTGCATTATATTCCATTAACACTGAAAACTCTGGATTCAATTCAATATCCATTCCAAAAAATAAATTCGGATCTTCATCACCATCATCTGTCTCTGTAAAGTTATAACTAACTCCACTATGCAAACCCAAATTGCCTAAACTAGTTTTCCAATTCTTACTTGCACTGAGGTAAAAACCATATGCTTTCATGTCATAACGGTTCAAAGAATCACCCTGATTAAAATTACCGAAACCTTGTGTATTTAGACCTATAGCAACACCTGGTGAAGTAATAGATTCATCTATTAGCATATATTTTAAATTGGCCTCAGGTCTAGGGTACCATCGCAAGCTATCATCCCCTATTAAATTTGGCGAACCATAAGAAAGACCAAATTGAAACCGATCTGTAATTCCTGCTCTTAAACCAAGTATCATACCACCACCATCTTGAATACGCATTCCAAGCGAAAAACTCCCTCTCATTAAAGTTGCTGCAGTTGGAACAGTAATTAAATCAGTAGGTGGTGGATAATTCTGCCCAGTTGGATATGTTTGTCCAAATGTTATACTACAAATAGATAATAAAATTATTAATCGTTTCAATAGCTTTTCCTAAACTCTATAGCTTCTGGATAAATTACATCTCCCATGCGGGAGGTCAAAGAGCGTACATTGCTAAATGGTACAGTTAATAGCCCATCATTATCATTTAACCTAAATTGAATTCCATTCTGGTTTGTCCCTACAAAATCAATATCCAATGACTGTCCGGTTTTCAAAACAAGTTGATCAAAATTTGTATGGGGAATTATTGGATTATTTGATGAGATGATTCTTTTATCTTCGATTTCTTTTTTTATTATGTCATATTCATCTAAAATGTTTCCAGTCCTAGGAGGTGGGGTACGATATAACTGATCTGCAGGGACCATATCTAACGCTACCTCTGAAATAAGTTCGTTATCTTTACCATACTCCCATATCTGTGTCACATTAGACATCAAATCAAACTTATATTTAAATTTTCTAATTATTTTTCCGGAAGGAAGTGCTCTCCATCTTTCTTCAGATAAAAAATTTAAATAATCATAATCTAGTTCGATCTTGCCATATTTTTTACCATCAATAGTCTCAAAAATAATCTGAGTTACCTGCTCACCTCGTGGAATAATAAAAGTCGAGCGCTGGTCATTAAAATTAATATATTCATCTTTAATAAAATTTGATTTTTGAAATTCAATGCTCCAAGGTTCATCATTGCTAAATACAATTAATTTTAAAAATTTACCCTCACTATTTACTTCACCTTTTCTCACTAAAACTTTATCATCATTGTATTCCATAATTTCCCTCTTTGTGAGAGAACCATTCGACATATAATGTTCAAGTTTTACAGGGAGATTATAATCATTAAAATAAGCTGTAAGATGATCGAATCCACGCCTACTAGTAGATTTCATCGGAACATTAGCAATAAAATCCTTTTCATTAGCATAATAACGAATGTAGGAGATATCATCAGATAAGATGATTTGATAAAGGATAATAGTTAAAAGAATGAAAAATTTCATGGTACAAATCTCCAAACCACCGGACGATGATCAGAAATTATTTCATCATAGCCTGCAAGATAATCACCTAATCTTATAGTTTGAACATCTCCTCCCTCATATTCCTCAAACAGATCACTTGATATCATAATGTGATCAATAAAACTACCGCTACCATAGCCAGGAAAAGAGTCATATACATTTGAACTAGAATGTGCCATATCATAAGTAACATACTTAAAATTATCTTGATCCTCCAAAAATATATTAAATGAATTCTGATTATAATTATCTGAAATGTCATCATTCCAATCGCCAACTACAATATGATTCAAGATTCCAGATTCAATGGAGCTTTTTAAGTAATCATATAAAATCTGTGCAGAAGAAACTCTTCTAGCATATCCATTATCGCAGCATTTCATATGCATGTTAATTAGAGTAAAATCGAGTGAATTTTCTCCTATGTATGTCATTTCTACTCTTAATGGTGGTCTATATGCAAATTCATACATGTTTTCGGTGAACAGACTAGACTTACTCCTAATGACAAAGTCATTTTTTTTATATAGTAATGCTAGGTTTAAATAATCTGTATCATCGGAAATAACGTAATCATAATCAATCAATCTATCTGTAAGCTCTTGAAAAGAATTTCTATTTGATATTTCCTGAAGGCAATATACATCTGCATTTAGGCTAGTAATCACATTGTAAACTGAATCTATAGTTCGAGAACCTAATTTTGGAAAATTTTCTATATTCCATGTAACAATCTCAATACCATTAGCTAAGTTAAGGTCGGGTAAAAAACCAGTTGAATTATTAGTATTATTTTCCTCTTGTTTTACTGGACTAGCACAAGAAATAAAAATATAAAAAAATAAAAAATATAGTCTATATATCATTTCTCTAATGGCAAGGAAAGAAGAATGGGTCGATGATCTGATATTAAACTTTCATATTGTGACCAACCGCCAATCCACTCATCAATATTAACAGATCTTATGACCCCGAGTTTTTCATAAATATCAAAATATCCACTGCTAATCATTATGTGGTCAAGAAAGCTCGGCCATGTTGGATATGATTGTTGTTTAGGATCATTAACTATTTTTTCGGTTACAAATAAAAAATTCTCTTTGTCATTAATAAAAGAACTAAAAGATTGGTAGATCCCAGAATCTTGTATTTCGTCATTCCAGTCGCCAATTACAACAATGTTTTTATCACCAATATTCATCTTATTACTTAAAAAACCATGTAACTGCTTCATTGACTGTTGCCTTCTATACAAGCCATCACCACAACATTTTAAATGCATGTTCACAATACATATCTTTTCCTTTACAGATCCACAATGATATAAAAAATCAACGACCAAAGGTGGCCTGCCTGCAAAAAAATAATCATCCATTGCAAATGGCTCATCCTGGCCCAAAACGGTAAACATATTCTTCTTAAATATTATTGCTTGTTCTAAAAAAGATGAGTGTTTACTTAGAATAAAATCATACTGTGGAAGCCAAGACATCATTTTAGCAAAATCTCCAATTTTTATTACCTCCTGCACACCAATGATATCTACATCAAGATCAGCAATGATTTCAGCTACAGCTTGCATAGTTGAATCACCTTTCAGCGGGAACCTTTCCATGTTCCATGTCATAATATCGAGCGTACTTTCCTTCCCAAGCGCAGGAATATCTAAGAAACTATACTTTGACTTAATATTAGAACCACAATCAACCTCTCCAATATCAGCTATTTGCTTAGAATAATCTGATTCCTCTAAACTTGGTAAACCATCTATCCAATTTTTTATTGAATCCTGAATGACCTTATCTGGCCAAATATCATCTGTAAATAAATTAACCATCATTCCCCGCTCCGTTGGGAAAGAATAATTTTCAATAACCTTATTTTGATTATCTATGTGAAGCACTAAATGACCTATCCCAGTTAGGTTCCCATAGTTTTGTAAAACAATTGTATGATTTGTTGGATCAACCCAAGGCGTATCATAACCTTTACTCACACCTCCAGTAATAATCACATCAACTTCATCTGTAAAATGAGCTAATTCAATAGCATTACGAATAGGTCGTTCTACCCCTCGATCAATATCTTTAATAAAATCATCATACTCATCTGCCCTGTCATATGGTATTCCCAAATGCGACAAGACAAAAATTAAATCTACCTCACTACGAATTTTCTCTATCTGAGTGTTCAATGTTTTCATTAAATCTGAAACAGCAACTCCCTCATAATATTCTGGCAACAAACCCTCAGAAATAAATGGGGTTATAAGCCCTATCAATCCTATTTTTACTCCATTTGCATTAATTATCTTGTAATCTTCAATCCCATCAACGCCTTCAAGATTTGATGCAAGAAATGGGAAATTAGCCTCAGACGCTAATTTAGATAAGTTATTAACACCTTGATCAAAGTCTCTTACTCCAGGAACTAATGCGTCATATGCCATCCAGTTCATCCATTTTATAATATTTGAGCCGCCATCATATGTACCAAGCTGTGAACCCTGGAAAATATTCCCAGCATCTGTTAGCATTACAAAGTCTTCTTTTAATTTTGCTTCCTTTCTTATTTTAGAAGCATAGGTAAATGCACCAGCTCCACCAGCTAAAATTGGAGAGAATTCAGGATTTATAAATCGTGCAGGAACTTCATGTATGGCTCCATGAATATTGTTTGTAAAAAGAAGATGAAGTTTGAAAGAATTAGAAAATAATAAATTGACAAAAATAACGTTTAAAAATAGTATAGTTATTTTTTTCATTTATCTTTGATCAAACAGTTTAATTAAACGAATACTTAACAGTGGCCTTTATTACAGTACTTGACTCATCAACCCTATCAAGAAATGAATTTTCTTCAGCAGCAGTTTGGAATAGATCCTGATATCTATAGTCATTTGCTCCAAAAATAGCTGAAACATCAACACTTAAATTGTCAAATACAAAACCAGATCCTATTGAAAACTTTGTGATTTCAAACTCTTCTCCAAGTGGTGATTCACTAAATAGGAAACCAAACCTTAATGGCGTTTTGCCTAGTATAATATGCTCCACTCCTAGAGAAAACCCAAATGTAGGTTGATAATTAAAAACAGCCGTATCTATTTTACTATGTGATACTTCGTATGTATCATATTTATCCCAGTCTTTTAGTACAAACCCACCGTGAATATATGTCTCAGTAGGATTGTTAACTTGCAAAGAAAAACCAATGCTCATTTCACTGGGGAGGTTAACAGAGTAAAACGATGCGCTATCGCTTATTGCGAAATTAGGTAGCTGAGTTTTTTCATCAAGTACTGGCATCAAGCCATCAGATGAAAATTTCATTTCTAATTTAGGTTTAAAATTGAACCCTATTGATATGTTCTCTTTTATATCGTAGGTAGATCCAAAAGTAATTCGATTTGTACCCTTCACAGATAAATCCAATAAACGAATGTTAGTAGTATCACTCGCCAACGCCTCATCTTGGTTAAAAACGTTAACGCCTTTTATATACGATATGTCATCCTCATAAAAATTTTCAAAAATAAGACCTACTTTTGCCTTATCGCCAATGCTTGTAGATAAACCTAATTCAAAAGAACGTATTGCACCCTCTACATTTACAACATGATAACCAGCAACAGGATCTCTATTATATACACCAGGACCTAGACTTGCTCTAACTTCCTCATTATAGTCGTATCTAAAATCCCAAAATAAGCCATCTGATATAGATACCAAAAAGGGCATTTTATACTTTTGATTTAGATCTGCAGAAAAAGACCATGCATAGGATGTAAATGCAGGTCTATTCAACGCATATACATTCTGAGTAACAACATCATCAAACATATCAATGACTGGAAAACTCCTCCGTTCAGCATATGAATTTCTAATAACATTAATTTCAAGATTATAATTTTGAGCAGCATCTTTGAAAATATTATCAGAAAATGGACCTGAGAAAATTACCCCTTTTGCTAAATCAGCAGCGTTGGGAATAAAATAATTATTAGGTATCAAAGGAGAAAAATATTGTTGCCCAGAACACATTGTTATCAAGACAAAAAATAAATATTTAGTTATAAGTTTATATTTAAAAAGCATAATCTATCTGTAATCTAATATCGTTTGTAAAATTTTCTCCGCTAACAGTTTTCCAACTTAATTTTTGGTCAGGAAACTGTCCAGTAGGATCGCTTGGTTCAAAAATATAATTCGTCACTGGGATAGAGCTATCTACGGTCCATTTTAATCTTATAGCCCAACGATCACTAATGCGGGAAAATAAAGATAGCCAATAACGAACAGCATCTGTATTACTATCAAAAACTCTAAAATCAGTATCTTCAAAGTTCCAAATAAAACCATTGTAAAATATCACCTGCCCCATCACCTTCATTCGATTATTAAAATTATGAGTAACTTTAAAACCAATTGCTTCACTTCCTGTACCAGCGCTACCAACTAAAGATGACTCTTCTCCGCTAGAAGCTAAATCATTGGTTAATCTTCTGCGGTTTGAAAAGTCTACCCATGATCTAATCCACATGAGCTCAATTTGATCAAAACCTGATAAACGAATTTGGGATCTAATAATTGTTTCCTGGGAATAATAAGCTGAGGGATCTAGAACATTCATTGAACCTCTCTTCTGCCATTTATGCCTTATACTAAACCGTAAATTAAACACTGGTCTATATTGAGCTCGCATTACAGTCCTAAAATATTTTGCCTGATCAGCTACTCTTGTCCAAGTATCAAAGTCTCCTGATAAAACCAGAGCACGATGCGGTTGATATCGACTATTTAAATAAATTCCTTTTTCAGATTGAGGCTGTGCTTGACCTGTGTATAAAAATCCGTAAATGGGATCCTCTAAATAAAAAGTGTCTTCGAAAATACTGCCCTTGTACCTAGAATAGTTCGAAAAAGATCGTTGATACGGATTATCGAAAGCCAGATCATAATCTCTGTATACAACTAAAAAACTAAGGTTATTAAATTGAGTATACCCGCTAAAAACAAAGGCTTTAGGGTCAGATGTGTCAATTTTCATATCACCATTCTTATCTAAAATACCATACTCGCCTTGGAGAGCAATATTCTGAATTACTGTAGAAAAATCCATTCCAAATACTCTGCGAAAAGACTTTGCTTTTTTCCATATAGATGACTCTCCATAATTAGAATACATCGCCGCTATTTCTGTATCTGCAGTATTGCCAATAGAGGTTAAAAACCTGCCTTCATTAGCATCTGCAATAACAGTGGTTGCGATATCTGGTCTGATTGGTTTGTCATATAAACTTTCATATGCTGATAGCCCAACAAACGTACCATAAAATGGAATCAATCTAAGACTACCACCATATGTTACTTCATCCAGAGTTTCAAGCATCGGCATTAAAAGAGAGTCAGCTCCGAAGCCACTGTTAGTCCTCGGGTATAATGTTATCATTGATGCAACAGAACTATCAGCGATATTTAAAATAGCGTCTCTTTTATTTTTCGATACAAACCCCATTAAATCTAATTTTTTATTCCCTGCCTGAAATGCAATACCTTTCAAAGCGTACTGACGAGTTCTAGAAATATCGGGAAAGACTCCATGTACTCTTCTACTCCAACTATACCCAGATCTTCTAGGCGAAAAAAAGTCAGTATTCTCAAAAATTATTCCTTGCCCTATAGTAGCAGAGAAATTTCCTAAGATTACTCTATCTAACTTCACTCCACCAATGTTAAAGTCTCTATAAGTTAAAGACCATTTTGAATTTGGAATTTCCAAATCTCCAACTTTAAAATCATATACTTTCTCACCTAGTTGTCTGTGAGTAGCTAGTGACAGCTTCCAATGTTTGCCAAAAGTGGCAACCATTTTATGATGCAAGTCTCCCGGATGATCACTTATCTGATCTACTAAGCCCACTTCATCATCAAATGAAGTAGTTGAAGGCAAAGTTTTGTAGGTAGTATTATACCAAAAATGAAATGAGTCAGTTGTATCAGATTCATCATAAGTAAAAAAATCAACCATATTCCTGTAGCCCCAATAACTAAGTCCAATAGCTCCCCTTAATGCCCTTGGATAAGTTATTTTACTCTCATCAATCCTTTTCATGACTGCTACAGCATCAACCGGGCTAACATTCTGTAAAGCCATTAAGTCATTCCATGTCGCTGTGTTAATATTTTTTGGCTCAGCCAATCTATCTAACCAAACCTCTACCAGACCCTCATTCGCTCCTTCTTCCGATGTCCAATTCTCAACTTTTCTGTATCGATCACTTATTCTGGAGACTTTACTGCCCGAATTCTTGATGGCTCGCATACTAATTAATGGCTTTAACGCGTCAATGTCTTTTGCGTCAAAGCTTTGAATTTTTTTAAGATCGTATATACTATTTAATGGTCCTTGAAACATAATGAAATCATATAAATCAGAAACCTTATCTTGAGATAAAGGGAGTGATTTAAGCTCTTCATAATCTGCTGAATTGATATAAATCTTTTGTCCAAAAGCACAAGAAATAAAAAATAAAATACAGAAAAAGAATTTCATTAGCGATTCAACTCAAAAGATATCTGATGAGATGATGGCATAACAGGATGAGTGATAAACCCATAGGAAACATTTACGTTTTTGAAGTGAAACTCAAAGCCAGATGAAAAACGATTTGGACTAGTTTGCATGCCAGACCGCAAAATAACCATTTTGCTAATCTCATAAGAAAATCCACTACTGAAATTAGTTGAATGACCAACACTCTTATTTAATGCGACTGTAGTCCAAACCAAGTCATAAGGTGAATATGCCAATCCAATTTGCGCCCTTTGAGGAAGTCTAGTAGCATTATTTGCATTCCCCAATGTGGGACTATTTATATTAAATGCCTTAGCACCTGCACGAATTCGGTCTCCCAATGAGCCAAGAAAACTTATATCTAATCCAAATGTATTTAAAGCTCCCAAACTAATTCCATCAGAACCGTCTCCAGATGGTCCAGCTGAATTACCATATTCTATAGAGTAACTTTTTATTCCATATCCTATAGAAAAAGAACTTATCCCATCAGTACGAAGAGCTATCCCCTGATGTAAACCAATAGCAGTCTCCGTCACAAGCTCATTACCACTATAATTTACTGATGAATTTTCAACTGATATTCCTAAAGATCCATATTTTGGATTTTTGAATTGAACTCCAAATAGCGAATGATTTATAAAACTTTGACTAAAATGGGATTGTGAACTCGCTACTAATGTTAGACCCTTTTGATTTACCATTCCTGCAGGGTTTACAAAAGCAGACCAAGACGTCTCTGGAAGAGCAATATCACTATTTGCCATAGAAAGTGAAGCAGCTCCATAATGTAATTGTTCAGATGTAACTTGAGAAAAAAGTTCACTATTTAACAATGATAGAAAAGTAAATACATGTATAAAAATTTGTCTCATACTAATTCTCAAAAGTTGCAATTACTACAGGTGCAATTTTCTGGTAGCTTTTTCCTGTAGAAGAATCAGTTATATCTAAATGCATTATGTACGTACCACCAGGCACCAATCTATTTAAGTAATCTCTACCATTCCATGTAGCTTCCTTATAAAATGATATACCTCTGTATTCATCATAAAGAGTAGTAATTAATCGGCCAGCAATATCAAACACTCTTAGTTTAATTCTTGCATCAGATGGAAAACTATAAGAGTACTTTATTACTTCACCCAATTGCGGAACAAATGGGTGAGGAGAAACAGAAAGAGATGCTGTAAAATTTCCTGTTTGTCCTTCTAATTTTTCTACAATGTCGGAAGCATATGCAGGTTGTATTTGGCTTGCTCCACTATATTCTCCTCCTATGCCTGAGACTTCAATGATCTGGCCCACTTGAAGTAAAGAATCAAGGCTAAGATTTATCAACTCATTACCGCTATCAAAAAGAATGTTCGTCGAATTCCAAATCCTCATCGTGGTCACTTCACCAGAGGCATCTTGAATGCTAATATTTGCTCCTGTATTTGTGCCAAAAGGATCGGAACGAGAAATGATCTTCCCCCATATTTTTACAAAAGTATAATTATATTGAAGGGAATTAAACTCACTAACCGTCATTTCCTCAACAGGCACTTGAGCGTTACGTTTTAAAATATCAATATTAGAATATATTAATTCTGGCTTACCATCAAACTCATCTACTTCAGCTGTAACTAGTACTGAATCCCCTCTAGTAAAGGATGTATCCAATTCAGAACTATACAAAATAATTCCTTTACCTGATTCATCCTGTAAAAAAGCTTCAGTAAAATTTGTTCTTAATCTTCCCGCAGGAACAGTTACTACTCCATCGATCTCAATAATCTGCCCTACATAAGAATCAAGGTCTGCCAATAGGTTTGCAATGTTTAAATCCTCGGGTGGCTCCAAAATATTAACAGAGACTTTACTTGTCGAGTCTTTTAAACCATTAATATCTTCAGCAACAACAGAATAGATTAAATTACCAGATGTTTCAAAAGGGCCGATTTGAACCTGATATGTAGTTGCATTATCTTCATTTTGAGACATCGAAACTGAACTAAATATATTTAAATATTCATATTTCAACACTACTGAAGACAACCCATCATCGTCAGATACTGACACCTGAAAATTTAATACGTCACTTGTAGTTGGCGAAATTGGGGTTATACTAAGGTCAGTAATTTCAGGTTTTGATGATAATAAACTAGTAACACTCCACGTGTCTGAGAATGGCTCACTAGTTTCATTGTGCCCAGTTATTCCATTGCCACCAACTTGTGTTTCGAGGCCTTCATTTAAAGTTTCTGTGCGAACTAACTTTTGACCTGTTTCGTGAGGAACAATAAACGACTGGTCTGCTACTGGAGTATCTGGCTGATATCCATCAATGGCTGATTTATCAATCGCAACAGATATGTTTACAGTATCACCCCATAATAAATAATCTACATCCTTAACAGTTGGAGAAGAGCCATCCCAAAAGAACAAGATCAATGACTCACTTGTATTAGATAATTTAGGAGCTCCAGAGTTCCCTTTAGTAGAGACACCATCAATTGCATCAAGAAAATCATTGTCTAAAGAGAGGTCAGGAGATTGACCATAAGTACTTATATATTTATCATTGCTCCTCAAAGAAATACTAATGGACGCACCTGCTTCTAAAATAAAATCAGATGGAAACCTGCCAATGAAATCTGATCCAGAACTACTCGAAAAATTTTCTCCAGTTGGAAGATTATAATAATATCTATTAGAAGAGGCATCCGTAGCATCAGTCAAATAGTAATTAGAAAGATCAATTGCTTCATCTGTTGGATTAGAAATCCTAACATACTCACCATCAGACGGTGTGAGCACCACCTCTGTGAAAATAATATGATCTGCTTGACCAATTAAAATGGTAGTGAATAAAATTAATATTTTAATCATACCACTAATATTCCAATACCAAACTATTTTTTAACATGCTTACTTTAAAAGCATAACCTTCTGTGTCAGCCTTTTAGAACCATTTACTAAATGGATGAAATACATTCCTGATGATGCCCCTGAAGCATCCCACTCTAGTTGATTTAAGCCCGCCATGTAGACCTTCGGTGAAAAACTTTTTACAAGCTTACCATTAATATCATATATTTCTAGTGACACTAAGGATTGCGATCCTATAGAAAACGGAATACTTGTTTTCGGATTAAAGGGGTTAGGATAAGCAGATAATAAACTAAAATCGTTTACGATTATTTCATCGTTATCTATAGCAACAGTGGATAATATATCACTGTCATAGGCTACCAGCAGCTGATATTGGTCACCAAACTGACTACCTACTCCAGTAAAACTGCCAGAAAATCCAGGTATCAAATTAGATACATTCACTTCTGTTGTGCTCCAAATCATAACATTAGTGACATCATCAATTGTAAGGTTTATGCCATCTGTTTGATTTACTAAAGTAGTATCTGTTATTGATCCAGAAATAGATACCAAAGTACCTTCATAATTAGCAGAATTTGCTTCCGCTGCAGATATGGCCACAGCTTCAGGCAGTGTGTTATTTGTTGATAACACTCTGTATTCAAAATCGGTCATTTGGTATGTAGTAAAATAATAACCTGCATAGCCAACTACCTCAACCTCACTCCCTCGCTCAAGATCTGTGATTTGGTCATAGTCAAATAATTGTAAGCCCCTGCCTGATTCATCTTGAACATACGCTTTTGTAAAACTTGGGTGTAAAAGCCCAGAACCGCCAATTGTTACTATACCTTTGATAGTTACAATTTGATCTGCCGTTTGATTTGTATACAAATCAGATATAGAAGTTGGTGTTGAATTTGCTATCATGCGTTCTTGAATGACCGATTGCCCTGAGGTCCCCTCACTATTTGTAGCAACAACTTGCATTTGTAAAACGATATTACCATCTTGGGCTGGTATATTTCCTGCCCATGTGTCTCCGCCCTCTAAATAAAGTTCAGATTCATTAAGAAGCTGGCCATTTGTACCATATTTAACAACAGCACTTGTTATAGAACCAACAGGGGTTGTAACTAAAGCAGTAAACTCAATCTCTGTTGAAGAGGTAATAAATGCCGGATAAATAGAATTAAATGAAACAATTGGAGCATCGACAGATTGCGTATGCACACCTAAGTAATCCCATGTGTTTTGATCATAAACAATCCATTCTGATGATGCCGCATCAGTTCCTGAAGAGGAAGCCCAATCAGAATTTCCTTGCTCAACTGAACCTTTTCTAACAAGGGTATGGTCTTTCGTGGCAGCCGTAACTCCAGCGACATCCCAGCCATCACCTGGGTCTGGACCTCTATCTCCAATTATATCAATAATTTGACCAGTAGATGCATTTACGATCCCAAATGCATCATCGCCATTACTAAGATATAAAAACCCTGTGTAATCAGCTTGAGCTAAAATAGCAGCATCAGCGCTTGGGTGTGCTATCACATAAACATCGCCTGCAGATACAACTGTACCCCCTTCGAAAGTAATGTTTTCTGGATAATCCCAAGATGTATTGTCTCCACAACCATTTGAACAACTTGCAATCACATATTGAGATAGGTCGATATCAGAGCCAGAACCATTATAAATTTCTAAATACTTATTATTCGAACTACCTTCAGCATATTCGCTGAAAAATATTTGGTTTGACACTCCCTGAGCAGTCTTAACATATACGGTAGATGAAGATGAAGCTCCTTCATTATCAGTTACAGTCAATGTAAATGAAAGACTATCTACTACAGCTGGGGCCGTGAAAGTAACTTCAGGCTGGTTTGTTGAGCTGAGCGCAACTGTTGATCCTGCAGTTTGAGTCCAAAGAAAATCCTCTATTGTACCATCTGGATCAACACTTGATGAACCATCTAACGTAACTAATGATTCAAACTCTACAGTTTGATTTGTTCCTGCACTTGCCACTGGGCTCATATTCTCGCCACCAGTTCCATAAGTGTGAAACCCAAGATAATCCCAAGTCTCATTATCAAAGACTATCCACTCTGAATTATTAGCATCGGTGCCTGAGGATGCTACCCAGTCAGGGTTGCCCTCAGTTACAGTTGCTTTTCTAACTAAAGTATGATTGACCGTCGCACCCGATACGCCAGCAACATCCCATCCACTAGAACCGGGATCTCCAAGCCAATCTCCCACACAATCTATTACAGTGTAATCACTTTCAGTACCTTCGACAATACAATAACCATCATTACCATTACTTAAATAAGTATGCGTCATGTCTGCTTGAGCTAAAATAGTTCCATCTGCGCTAGGATGTGCAATCACAAAAACATCGCCGGGAGCAATTTGAGAGCCAGAATCAAATTCATTCCAATATTCATACTGACCAGGAACGTCCACAGCATTTGCCGCACTTGCAAAAGCAAAACCACTTAAATCAATTGTACTTTCAGTTGGGTTATAGATTTCCAAATACTTATTGTTGGAATTACCTTCAGCGTATTCACTAAAAAATAAATTTGTCGTTTGAGGCGTTGATGCAGGCAATGTCACGGCACTAGTATAAATATCATCTCCTCCATTACCAGATGTACCTCCAGTAGCAAGACCTGATACAGAAAAAGTGATATCACCAACATCAGATGATGGGGCAAGCCATTCGATTATCCATTCTCCAGAAACTGTTCTAGTACTGTGTTGGACACGATTGCCATTCAATTCAGCATTTTCTGAGGCTGAACTTAGAGAAAAAGTTCCAGCATTGTCATTTCCAACTTGAGAAGCCATTTGAAAACCATAACCTCTTTCATTAGAACCACTAACACTAACAGTTAGTGTGTAAGATTCACCTGGAATGTATCCACCGCTAGGCAAGCCTAAAACAGATGCGCTACCTCCTCCAGAATTAACAGAACCATAATGACATTGAGTGCAATTGTTATAACTAGGAGCATTATTTGCAACATTACCTGATGGCCCTCCAGAGTTTGATAGAGAAATACATATTAATGATAGATAAATGATTATAAAGTAAAAATAATGTTTTAAAGATGACATAATAACTCCGTTAATGTTGAATTAAGATTCTATATACACTTCCACTTGACCAATTTTTTTATCTCGGCAATTTTTTCTTTCTCTAGTTTTAAATTCTTTTAAATTAGAAAGTTCTTCTTTTGTTAAAAGGTCTAAGTGCTCAAGTAAAGTAAATACCCCTGTCGGCATTGCTCTTGGACTACCATCAAGAACCTTGAGAGCTATTCCGAGATTTTTTCCATCTCGATTTTTAAGAGCTATTCCTCTAATTGATTCACCGCCACCCTTCGTAACAGCATTGCCATTTAAAGCAGTAATGAATTTAGTATCAAAATGACCTTTACCCGCTACATTATATGGATGCGATATCATCGCATTAAAAACGCTAACTAACTCGGGATATTCATTTGTTGATAACTTTTGAAACATTTTTGCAATGGTTTCAAGCGTGAAAAAAGCCGTCGGTGCCGAACAACCATCTACCTCCATCGGTATGTCTTTGATCTCAGAGTACTCTTGCAAAGCTGCGTAGATTGTTTTTTGAGCAATGTGATCGGGGCTTATATAATTCTTTGAATCTTTCGATAAATATTTTGCTAATGCCAACATTCCGGCATGTTTACCGCTACAATTATTATGAAATGAAGTCAACTTGCCTTCATTCTTAATTAATTCATGCCTAGATGAAACATCTGCAGGAGCATGAATTCCACATTCATAATCTTCTACAGTACAACCTATTTTAGTTAGCATTGATTTTGCAGTTTTAACATGAATAGCCTCTCCAAGGTGAGACGCGCACATCAACGCAATTTCACTTTCATCAAACCCTGCAGCCTTAATCGCACCTGATTTAATTGCGGCAGCTGCTTGAAATGGTTTTGCTGACGATCTTATGCACGTTAGATAATTTGGGTCTCCCGTGGAGAAAACAATATGTCCTGAATCATCAACTACGGTAGCAAAAATTACATGTATGCTCTCAGTTAAATCGCCCCTTGTTACTCTACAAAGAATCGGCATATAGATTAATACACTAACCTAGATACAAACTCAAAGCGGAAACCTTTTTTTTGAAGATCGGGTATTTCTCTTTGTAGTACCGCCAAAGTTTGAGGCTTCACATGACCTATCCCAATCGCAATTCCTTTTCGCTCTGCTACATCAGCTAATTTTAACATCTGAGTCCTTATTTTTTCTTCGTCAAGATCATTATCTAAGAAAATGTCTCTTTTATTAGTAGGCACACCATATTTTCGCATAGTGGATTCTGCTACGGAGTTTCTAGTAGTCCTGCTATCAACAAAAAATTTTTTGTTTGCCTTTATCTCATGCGCTAAAATTGTCATAATCCTTACATCGGCTGTCCCTCGTGAACCCTGATGGTTATTTAAACCTACAGCCTCAGGTAAATGAGAAAATGATTTATTAATTCTTTCTTTTATTTCGTCTTCTTGAAAATAAGACATGAGCACATATTCCTCTTCACCATATGTTTTGCCAATATTCTCCATAGGCATGTGAACAACTATTTCATATCCAGCATCATAAGCCTTTTTTGAAAAAGACTGACTGTAGTCATGCCCTGGAATTATTGCATAGGTTAAATTGCCAGGCAATTCAAGAAATCCATTAGAAATGTGATCGTTTCGATATCCAAAATCATCAATGATAAGGGCTATAACACCTCGCATTGGAGAAACAATATTATCTTGAGGGTCTTCTTTGATTGGCTCTTCTTTTTCCAGGGAGTCTAATACTATCTCAATTTCGTCTTCTGGCAAGACTCCATTTTCAAGGTCTGACAGATGATCTTTCTGCTTTTTCAAAACAATGAGTAATACTACAACGAAGAGAGTTAGTACATAGATTATTAGAGTTTTATAATCTTGCTGCATTAAAGCATCCTGTAGTTAATGCTGAAAATTTTAGGTTCACCAATTTCTTGAGAGCCAAATCTTGTTGCATAGATTACCTTAAAACGACCATATTTGAGTCCACCGCCAACAGAAAACTCTGCATCGAATTTGGTGATTGAATATCCAGCCAAAAAGTTTAATTGACCCCATTGCATATCAGCGCCAATTTTAAATTTCATCGGCAGTTCTTTTGTGAAATATTCAGTAGTGAGGTATATATTATTTTTTAGTCTATATAGATCTACTTGTTTAGATATGCCCGCTACGATCGAAATAGGCAACTCAGGCCTGTCTTGATAAAATTTTGACATATACCCTAGATTAAGAACTGAGACGCCTAACCCAAAATCATGGCTTAGAAGCCTGGAATAACCGATATCCATTGAAAAACCATCAGCTTTTTGGTCATATATACCCAATGATAAATAACTAAGCATCATACCAAAATTTCCAAATTTATTACCTCTTGAAACTCCTACTCCTAATTGAAAAGCATACGCAGAAAATTTAGAAATCGGATTATCAGATGGAAAATTATCTCTAAGCTCTAGATCAGTCACATCCGCATGTCTAATGAAAAACCTGTTATTATAATTACCAGATCTTTGAATATAGTTTAATCCTGCTAGGTTTATATTACCAAACCAACTGCCTGAGTTTATATGAAACATAGGACTATCATTTCTCTGTTCAATGAGAGCGGGGTTTACACTTTCCGACCCCCCTAGTGAAGGATGCCGCCCCAATGCCATTGCACTAGCACTCTCAGGAAATAATAAAAAGTTTGTCCCTAATGAAAATGCAACTGAGCAAAAATTAAGAGCTACTATGAAAAAAGTTTTAAAAATTAAACGCATAAGAAAATGTATGTGCTAATTGAGATGCCCAATCCATTGAAAATGTATAATCAATACGTGAATCGTGGTCTTTTATTAAGTCATATTCTAAACCCCAACCAAAAGCAATACGACCATTACCTAAGCCCCCTCTAAAATAATATAAATCTTGGTAAGTATATTCGACACCTAGTCGCGGAAGCAAATTAACAAAAATATCTTCAGATTCTTTTTTGCCTATTCTGTAGTTTGTTATAAAACCCCCATCTGCTACTACCCGTATATTTTTATAATTAAACTTCGTCCCAAACCTATATATCGTTGGAAAATACTCACTATATATTCTGCCTTCAGCATACAAATCTCCTGAGTCCCAATTATACATTGAGTTAATGTCTTGTATCATAAGACCAAACGTGGTTGATTTTCCTGATTTAAAAAGTAAACCTACATCAAAACCGATACCACTGCCTTTGTAAGATTCATTAACGGGAAGTTGATTCTGAAGTATCTTTATATTTACACCAAAAGAGAACCACGGTAAAATTCGTTGAGCGAAAGAGATCATCAAGGCATCTTCGCTAGTTTGCATCATTGTCGTCTTTTCACCAGCACTGTTCCTACCTTGGATGTCTGTTACCCCAGCACTAACCCATGCAATTCCTAGTCCCGCTGTAGGGGGCAAAGGCGTAGCAAAACTAAGGCCAGACAACCTCCTGTCTAAAGACATACTTGAATATGAGAGGCCTACTTGCCTATCAATCAAAAAAGATGCCCATGCAGGGTTATAAAATGTTGAGAACCCATGATCTTTCTCTGCAGTAAATGCTCCTCCCATAGCAATTGATCTTGCTGTAATACCTAGTCTCATGAAACTACCAGATAAACCGGCATAATCCTCTGCAAAAATACCTGAAATAAGCAATGATATTACAATTAATGACTTTTTCATTTCACAACGATCAGTTTTGTCCAATTATCTCCCGGAGATTGATTACTAGAACTAGCATAATTAATTCGTATGAAGTAAACCCCATTTGCCACATGGTTCCCTAACATATCGCGCCCATCCCACTTTAATGCACCATAATATGAATTAAGATTATAATTTTTTGAATGGACCTTCTCCATCGCAAAATTAAATATATCTATTTTTACCTCTTTATTATAAATATTACCAATGTGAAAGCGAACATATCCGTCATTATCCAGCATGTTGTGGGTCATAGGTGAAAATGGATTTGGGTAAGCATAAACCTCATTAGGGTCATGATTTGATTGATAAATTTGCCAATTATTTCCTTGAGTATCTTGAGCTAGCCCAACCCCATCTGGCGTTCCTATCCAAAGTTTTGGTATTGAATCTCTATCATCAATTTTTGCAGCATAAACAACATTAGTAAGTATCTGTCGCTGATTAAGCATACTTTGCTCAATGGCTGGATCAAGTTTAGCCCAGTTTTCTCCATCCAAACTTTTCCAAAGACCAGAAGATGTTGAAACAAAAACTAGAGAATCTTTTGACTCAATATTGTATACTCTTTCCCCAATGAGTGCTGTTTTCCAAGAAACCCCGTCATCTCTCGAGTAACTTAATCCTTGCATTTCTCCTACTTCTCCTGTACCTACAGTAGCAGCCCAGATTGTTGTTTGCCCATTCCAATCTTGTTTCCCTAGAGCTACCACAAAATTTCCAGATATTCCGTTTGTTGGATATTTGTAATGATCCCACTCAATGCAACTTAATATTTCAAACTCATTTTCAGATATTTGTGTTATTTCTTCCACAATCCTACCTTTATTTATCCCATTTGCTGTACCAACCCAAATTCTATCATCATATGCTAACACTGAAAATGCTTTATGATTATGGTTTCCACCATCTCCAGGGTCACGGGGATTTAGATAATAATCTTTTAGAACGGGGATTGATTCGCCTGTAATCTTCGACACAGTATCTATGTAAGCACTATCTTGGCAAGTAGATAACTGTGATTGCCAGTCCATTGGCATGGGAACATTCTGCGGTTTCCTTAAATTAATAGACAAATCATACCTTCTAAGGCCTCCAGCCCAACTTGCTACGTATAAATATTTACCTGAAATTGACGCATCATAAGTGACATTAGCTTGAGGTACAGTAACAGGTAGCTGCCAAAAATACCCCTCCCCAAATGGCACCTCAATATCAAGCTCATTATCAACCGGTTGTGGAAGATATTTCCACTGTACTGCTTTAGTTGCTTTTGTTATGCTTAATTTGACCGATTCATTATCTAAAAACCCTATATCAGAAATATTACTATATGTGATTGAGCCAGGAGTTATTAATAACTGAATTTGTCCGGCACTGAAATCTGAAACCGACTGTACAGTAAAACTCAGCACTTTAGAAAGATCACTGTTAGTTACTTTTATTACTGTGTTTGTTTGCACACTATCTTTTATTGATATTTTATCCAGTTCATTTAATGGACTTATAACTAAAAAACTTCCTGAATAACCTGATCCAGGCTGATATCCACTGTCAAAGCCAAAGTAAACTCCATTGGAGATATCGGAACCTGAACTATCCCAAGAAAAAGTAAAAGACATTATCTCACTAGGCTCTGTTTCATACCAATCTTTTGCCTTTGGGGTGAAAGCTAAACCAAGTCCAATTGGAGTATCATTGTCATCCCCTGCAAAAGCAACTAATAGAGTATCATTAGCGGTTGCTATTGCCGAAACTCCGCCTGCAGGTAAAACATTTGTTATTGAGCTTGGGTTGCTAAAAATATCAACAATAGAATCATTGGTAGACTGATATGTATATGAGCTCTGTCCATCATGCATTGATAAACCTCTTCCGGTACCAAACCAGGTTAGAGAATCACTCATAAGTTTAATTTCTGCAACAACGTTGCTGTTAAACCCATCTTGAAAAAATGAAATCTCACCATCAGATGCTGATTTTAAACTAAACCTATGAGGGCTTGAGTATTGACCAAGCCCCATAGAAATAAGCAAGATATGATAAACGATTTTATTGTATGACAACTTCATGAGATGTGCTTAAGCTATATTCGTCATTTTTATCTTGGGCAATAAAATCCCAACGAAAAGTACCAGTTTTTGTTTGATAATTAGGGTCTGTATTTCCGCTCCCAAAAACAGGAATCTTAAAACTATATGTCCCATCACCGCTTACTTCATCACCGCTAGTTATATCAGGCAAATAAATAACATTACTGCTCCCATCATCATAAAGATATATATAGTTACCATCATTCATCATTGAATCGCCTTCAATATGATATGAAGTAAAACCCACCCACCTTATATTATCCAAACCATCTGCATCGAAAACTGTAGCACTTACAATGTGTAGAGACAGCGTAGCACCAATGGGCCTAGTAATCAATGTATCCGCTTGAACATTAATTATTCTCGGAATTATGTTTCCAATTCTAAATGACGATTGCTCGTTTGCAGTTTCGCCAATATACATTGCTAAAACATTAATGTGCACGCTGCCAGAATCATCACCCAATGTATTTTTAATATTAAGAGAGTCATTTCTAACTTTCAAAGTATAGTAATCATCATTTGAAAGAATATCCCCATTTGTTCCATCATCAAATAAAGTCAAACTATCAGGTGTATTTTCCAAACTAGTGCCAAACCACTCAACTATTACCTTATCTAAAATTCGCCCATCTAAATCTGGTTGAACTTTTGTACTAA
>JAYPIC010000008.1:0-46254 GCA_038127595.1 bacterium
GAAGGTCTTATAATTACTGGAAAATTAATTGTATCAATTAGCTCTTTAGCTTCTTCCCATGAATAAACAAAATTACCAAGAGCAGTATCAATTGAGACTTCATCCATTGCTTCTTTAAATTTTTCTCTATCCTCCGCTTTTTGAATTGAGCTAATTTGAGCTCCAAGTAACTCAACTCCGTATTTTTTAAGAACACCTTTTTCATAAAGTTCAATCGCCTGATTTAATGCAGTTTGGCCTCCAACTGTAGGCAGAATCGCATCAGGTTTTTCTTTTTTTATTATTTCTGTTATATATTCAATGGATATTGGTTCAATATATGTGCTATCTGCAATATCAGGGTCAGTCATAATTGTTGCCGGGTTAGAATTGACTAAAATAATTCTATAGCCTTCTTCTCTAAGAGCTTTAGCAGCTTGAGTCCCAGAATAATCAAATTCACAAGCTTGCCCAATAATAATTGGCCCAGCCCCAATGATTAAGATAGAATTAATATCTGTTCTTTTAGGCATCCATTAGCCCGATAAATTTCTCAAATAAATAACGACTATCATGTGGTCCGGGACTTGATTCTGGATGATATTGGACAGAAAATGCAGAATGTTCTGGACAATCTATGCCAGCATTAGTGTTATCATTTAAATTAATATGTGTTTCAATAACATTTGAGGGTAAACTATTACTATCAACAGCAAAACCATGATTCTGGCTTGTAATTTCAACTGAGTTAGAATCTATATTTTTTACAGGATGATTTATTCCTCTATGCCCGAATTTTAATTTAAAAGTCTTGGCATTTAATGAAAGGGCAAGAATTTGATGCCCCAAACAAATACCAAATATTGGTTTTTTCCCTAAAAGCGTTTTTACTGTTCCAATTGCATAACTAACTGCAGCAGGATCCCCAGGTCCATTGGATAAAAATACACCATCAGGATTTAGATCTAGTATTTTTTCTGCACTTGTATTTGCAGGTAGTACTGTAACACAGCAATCTAATTTTTGAAATATGTTTAAAATGTTCTTTTTGACTCCAAAATCAAGCACAGCGACTTTTTTCGCTCCTTTTTTTGAAAATATGTATTCATTTTTTGTTGAGACAATCTTCGCAAGGTCCATCCCCTCCATGGAAGGGTAATTATTTAGCTCTTCCTTTAAAACACTTTCGTTGAAATCTTCTGAGCAGACAACACCATTCATCGCTCCATGATTTCGCAAATGTATAGTTAATGACCTAGTATCAATATCTTTTATACCAACAATATTTTCACTTCTCAAATATTCTCCAATTGAAGTTTGAGATCTCCAATTTGATGGTAGAGTCGATTCTTCTTTTATGACAAAACCAGAGGCCTGTATCTTATTGGATTCTACATCTTCATCATTAATTCCATAATTCCCAATGTGCGGAGCAGTCATGGTAACTATTTGCCTTGCATATGATGGGTCTGTTAAAATTTCCTGGTAGCCGGTCATACCGGTATTAAAACAAACTTCTCCGAATGTTTTTCCTATTGCCCCAAATGCTTTACCTAAGAACGTAGTCCCATCCTCAAGCATTAGAATAGCAGGTAAATTTTTTGACATATAAACTAAATATTTTTATAATAGATAAAAAAAACGGCCATTCAAAATATGAATGACCGTTCAATTATGAACTCAGAACATTATCAATTTGTAAAAATAAAACTCCTTCATTTACTGTAATAAAAGCATAACTCTACAGTTCGATAACACACCAAAACTTTTTTCTGCTTCTCTAACCTTTGCAGCGTCCATACTCGTAATATAGACGTCATCATCTAATGAACCTACAGCTTCAACAAATAATGGATTGCTGCCAACACGTTGACTTACATTTCTATCATCCATTGAATAAGCATAACCAACAGGACCTCTGTTTACCGCTTTAGACCTAGAATAGCTAATTGTTCCATAGACAAGATTACCTTGCATATCAATTACTTCAGGACTCATCGACGGATCTACAGCATGTTCACGGGCATCAATTACAATCCCAGAAATTCGTTGGCTCTTAGGCACCGCAGCGCTTGTCATTAAATATGCTGGAGTCATACTATCAGACTTGTACCCATCAATATCAGTAAGAATTTCTGACAAACCTGACATTTTAACTGCCAAAGCAATAGCAACTTTTTCGCCCTCTAGATATTCTATTTCGCCTTGTTGATAAGCACTACCAATGAGGCCTTCAAGTCTACTCTCAATAAGAGGCTCCTCTTCCATTAATTCACCAACCAACCTCCCATCGAAATTAACCTGTTTCATTAATTCAATTAAATTCAAGCGAGCAGTTGTTCTAGCCTCTGCTTTTGCTATTTTTAAATTTTTTTCTACAAGCTTTAAAGAATTATCTACTGGAG
The DNA here is from genome assembly GCA_038127595.1 of bacterium. Taxonomy (GTDB): domain Bacteria; phylum Fidelibacterota; class Marinisomatia; order Marinisomatales; family UBA1611; genus TMED80. The sequence goes on from JAYPIC010000008.1 coordinate 2,385, forward strand.
TTTTAGCTTCGATTTCAGCTGTACCTCTACAAACAATGATTCTGTTAGCGTAATCAATAAAACCCTCATCTGTAGTTACTACAAAAGTGTGTTGGCTAGATGTTTGTGAAAATGATAATGAGAAAAAAGCTGTAATAAAGAATAAACGGCTTTTCATTAGATTAATTATCATATCTAAAAATAACATTAATTATATCATCCACGCAACTCCCCATAAAAAGAATTACATTGTAAATTAAGCATATAACGTGAAAATAAATTTATTCATATTAACACTATTCCTTACCATAAATCTTTCTTGCGTTGAAAATATAATAACAATTCACATTCTGCCTGATGGGCAAACATTTTTACAGATTGTAAGCACTGGTGACTCAACAGATATAATCGATGATGATTTTGAACATCCTATGTACGAAGATCAAAGCTCATCGTACAAAGTAATTAAATCAGATTCAGTTTGGAAAGCTATAACAAAAATAATATTAAAAGATTCGATATTTAATTTGAAACCTGACTATGGTTTATCCTATAATTTTAAGATTCAAAAGTCAGCAAGTTCTATATCAAATATTCATAGGTTCAAAATGAACTTCATAGGAAGAGAAATCAAAACAGAATATCCTCTTCTTTATAAGGCTATAAAATCAAATAATTTAGATAGTTTAATTTGGCTCCCTGAAGCTCTAACTGTAATTATTGATAAGGCGCTTTCAGATCTAGAAAATAATCAAAAGTTTAAGCGATATAACATTGATAGACCAAGGTTAGTAAATCATTTTAAAAATTCTTTCTCTAGAATATCGACTTTTGAAAAACTACAAGATATTCAAAATAATAGGACGTCATACATCCAAAATACATTAAAGCCTTTTAAACTAAATAAAGACTTTTCAGTAGAACTATCAAATTCTATGAAGGATCACGAAGATAAACTTAAAGCATCTTTAGGACTGCAAGATGATAATTTTATTATAAAGCTACTTTTGCCTGGCAATCCAATCTCTGGTAATGCTATGTCGATGAATGAAGATACACTAATATGGAAATTTGGGTTAGATTCTTTGCTTGGAGCAGGTTTTAATCTTCATGCAGAATCAGTGATAACATCAAAAGATAAACTACAGAAAACAACCATTCTAATTATATTTTTTCTACTAATTATTAGCATCATTTTGATCAAGAAACAAAACAAATGATAAAATGTTATTTTATAATTTTTTTTATTTTGATTATCAGCCTTGCTAATTCAAAACCCATTTATAATGAAAAACAACTGCGATCATTGTTATATAACCATAGTAAAATAACTAAGGAGTTTCCTACTATCCTTGGCATACATTTTTATGACAACAAAGAAGGTAGAGTACTACAACTTGAATTTGAAACCGATTCCATAAATACTGAAACAATGATGCTTGCAATGAATTCCCTTGCAAAAGTTGGACAGTTTTCTAAAACTCCTCTCATTAATTTTATAGTAATTAATCATTATAATGGCTCAGATATACCAATTAGTTATAAAAGCAGTACAGATTGTGCAATTAATTACTTTGTTAAAAATAAAATTACCAAAAGGAATTGGATGAAGGACTGTTTAAGTAATAGTATTACTCAATTAGAAGCACAAAATTGGTTAGAGATCAATTTTGGAGAATAGCAGTGAACACATTTATTGAATCCTTGAAAAAATATAGTATCTTAAATTTTCCTGTAAATGAAATTTCAACATTTATAATGGAAAGCGATATCCAAAAATACAATTTGGCAAAATACGAACATTTTAGTAAAAAAATGTACACTCGCAATAGAATTTATAAAGATGAACACTTTGAAATTCTGTTACTGTGCTGGCTTCCAAACCAGATGGCACCTATCCATGGGCATGAGGGTGAAAAATGCTGGTTCAAAGTGCTTAATGGGTCTCTTGAAATATGTAATTATTCATTACAATCAACTAACCCTCTAAGCTTAATACTTAATGAAAAAATTGATGCGCCAATTGGTTATGTTGACGGACCTGCAGATATTCATTCTATAAAGAACTGTAGTCAAGATCCTGTATCAACACTACATATATACACTAAGCCTTATGATACTTGCGCTGTTTACGATTTAAAAAAGAAACGTATAGATAGATTAAAAATGCTTTACCATAGTATTGATGGAAAGCTATGTTAAAAGTTTTTACTTTTTTTTTTATTATAAGTAATTCATTTTTATTTACTCAAAATTTAAACAATCAAATCCAATTAAATGTTATTGAAGATATCAAACTCTTTCATAGTCCGCCAGAACCTTTATTCACTGGTAGACCTTTTGAATTATCCTTAGTCACAGAGCTAAGCGAATCCATAATTCATTCAACATTGTTATTTTTCAAAACAGATAGTATGGAATCCTTTAGAGAAATTAATCTTGAGGGGAAAAGCGGATTATATAAGTTTAAAGTTAATACTAAAGATTTTCCAGGTAACTCTATAGAATACTTTTTTGCAGTAAAAACAATTGATGGAAAAATATATGGAGCTCCAGTAAATGATCAAAATGTTTTAAAACCAATAAAGAAAGTATTTTTAGACCCTGTAAAATATTATCAACAAAAACAACGCCTGAACCAATGAATGACATTCGCAAGAGAATTAATGAATTAAAAGAAGAAATAGAAAAACATAATCATTACTATTATGTGCTAGACAACCCAATTTTATCAGATACTGAATGGGATAAACTGTTCAAAGAATTAGAAACACTTGAATCAGAATATCCAAATTTAATTGACATCAATTCACCTACTCAAAGAGTTGGTGCAAAGCCTTTAGATGGGTTTAAAACAGATAAGCATCGCATTCCAATGCTATCCCTATCAAACGCAATGAATAATGAGGAATTACTATCATTTAATGAGCGAATAAAAAAACTTTTAGAAACCAAAAACCAAATTGAATACATGGCAGAACCCAAATTAGATGGGATCGGTGTTGAATTAATTTATCAAGATGGAGTTTTTTTAAAAGGACTCACCCGCGGTGATGGTTTTGAAGGCGAGGATATTACCCAGAACATTCGCACTATTAAATCAGTACCTTTGAGGTTAATAGGCAAAAATTTTCCTGGCTTACTAGAAGTACGAGGTGAAGTATTTATTAAGAAAACAGACTTTAAAAAATTAAATGAAAATCAAATAAATAAGGGTTTGCAAATATTTGCAAACCCAAGGAATGCAGCAGCTGGAAGCTTAAGACAATTAGATGCAAAAATAACTGCAAAAAGGCCATTGTCTATAAATTGTTACGAACCAGGAGTTATCGAAGGAAAACAATTTAAAACTCAAGAAGAGTTTTTATTTTATATAAAATCTGTAGGAATACCTATAAACAACTTAATAAAAAAGGTCGTTGGATCTGAAAATATTATTAAATATCATAACAATTTAGAAGATCAAAGAAATGAATTAGATTATGAAATTGATGGTACAGTATTCAAACTAAATAAATATATAGAACGTGAAAAAGCAGGTTCAAGAAGTAGATCTCCAAGGTGGGCAATAGCAGGAAAATTCAAAGCCCAACAAGTAACAAGCAATATAGTAAGTATATCTGTTCAGGTTGGAAGAACTGGAGCACTTACCCCTGTTGCAAAAGTAAACCCTGTGTATGTTTCAGGTGTAACTGTAACCAATATTACATTACACAATCAAGATGAAATTGACAGAAAAGATATAAGAATAGGGGATAAAGTATTAATTGAGAGATCAGGTGATGTAATCCCTAAGATTGTAAAGGTAGTAAATAGAGAAAATAAAAATGCTGTAAAATATAAAATAAAAGAAGAATGCCCATCTTGCGAAAAACCAACCGTTAAAATAGATGGAGATGCAGTTACCAGATGTGTAAACGCTTATTGCCCTGCTCAATTCAAAGGGAGAATTCAACATTTTTGTTCAAAGCTAGCCATGAATATTGATGGCCTAGGAGAAAAAATTGTTGAACAATTAATCAATAACGGTTTAATAAAAAAAATAGAAGATCTTTACTCTATCAATGAGCTCGAACTAGCAAGGCTTGATAGAATGGGTACTAAGTCTGCAAGAAATATTATAACATCAATAAATCAATCAAAAAATACCACCTTTTCAAGATTTGTTTATTCTTTAGGAATTAGAAATGTAGGCGAGCATACAGCCAAAACATTAGAAAAACATTTCAATAGTAATATCGAAAATTTTATGCAAGCAACTGAGAATCAACTAATTGAAATTGATGAAATAGGTGAAATAGTTGCCCAATCTATCGTTTCTTTTTGGGAAAATAAGGAAAATATCAATTCAATTAAAAGGTGCCTTAATAGAGGTGTAAAAATCTCTGAACCTGAAAAAAATAAATCAGATCATCTTAAAGATACTATTTTTGTTTTTACAGGTACTCTCAACTTATTAAATAGAAATGATGCAAAGAAAAAAGTAGAGTTATCTGGCGGAACTAGTAAAAACTCTTTGACAAAAAATACATCTTTTCTTGTAACAGGTAATAAAACCGGATCAAAAGTTGACAAGGCAAAAAATATGGGGATACCCATCCTAAATGAAGATGAATTCATTAAACTAGTAAATAATGATTAATAAAAATAAACATCATTGTTTATTTATAACTTAATTTTAAATATGAATATGATGAAAATTGAAGAAGTTGTGGGAGATGTCATCTTAGTTATACTAGAAAATTATGACCCCCTAAAAAAAATTGGAATTAAAGGTGATAAAATTTTTGTAAGGGTCAAAGGCTACGATGAACATGGAATGTGGATACACCAACCTCAATTTAACATTCCTAAAATAAACTCTACGAAAAAAAATGATACACAAAAGGTAGAAGCTTCAATATTAATTCCATGGGGGTTCATTGTTTCAGTTGCTCATTTCCCTGGCGCAGAGGGTTTTGATTTTCCCAGCCCATTTGAATCCCATATTGGGTTCGAATAACTTTTTATGCCAGAATTAGCTATTCAAATAAAAGATTTAAAAAAATCTTATCAAGATGTCTTTGCTCTAAAAGGCGTGAATGTAGACATTCCTAAAGGTGAATTTTTCGGACTACTAGGCCCTAATGGTGCAGGCAAAACGACAACAATAAATATTCTTACGGGCTTAGTTTTTAAAGACAGCGGTAACTGTTTAGTTTTTGGTAAAGACACAGTTAATGATTATCGATTTACTAGGTCTAAGATAGGGATTGCAGCTCAAGAACTATCAGTTGATTGGTTTTTTAGCATTGAGAACTTGTTATTTTTCCAAGCAGGTTATTATGGAATAAATCGTATCGATGCAAAACAAAAAATTGATAGCCTACTAAAAAGACTAGGTTTAGATAAAAAGAAAAATTCGAAGCTTAGACAACTCTCAGGAGGAATGAAGAGACGTTTCCAAATTGCAAAAGCTCTAGTGCATGATCCAGATATTTTAATCCTTGATGAACCGACAGCTGGAGTAGATGTGGAACTAAGACATGAATTATGGAACTATTTAAGAGAACTTCATAACAATGGCAAAACAATTCTACTCACTACTCATTATATTGAGGAAGCAGAGTTACTTTGTGATAACGTATCAATAATTGACGAAGGTAGAATTCTAAAACAAGGTTCGCCAAAAAGCTTAACAGAAGATTTAGGGCAATCAGGTATTACGGTTCAATTAACGCAAGAATCTATTGATAAAAAGCTACCAATACTTGATCTAGACTATTCGATTGAAGATTCGCGAATACATTTTTCAGTAAAAAATCCAGAACAAGTTATCCCAAAAATCATTCAAGAATTGACTTCAAAAAACATTGCAATCCATAGTATCAAAACAGAAACATCATCGTTAGAAGATGTATTTTTAAGTTTAACGGGTAAAAGCATAAATGAATAGAATGATAAAAGACTATGGTTAATTGGATAGGTTTATATACTTTAACGAGCAGGGAAGTTGGTAGATTTTTTTCTGTTTATCGGCAAACTGTAATCCCAGGTCTTATATCTTCTGTTTTATATATTTTAATATTTGGATTTACTTTGGAACAACGCATCTCAGAAATCCAAGGAGTGTCGTACACTATGTTTATCTTGCCTGGTCTGATAATGATGAACACTTTGACAAACGCGTCTTCCAATACTTCATCATCAATGCTACAAATGAAACTTTTACAACAGTTACCAGACCTTTTAACTGCGCCTTTATCAGGAATTGAGATTGCATTAGCGTATATAATTGGCGGAACTGTGAGAGGTATGGTTAATGGAATTTTAGTATTATTAGTTGGCGTTCTTTTAATTGATCTTCCAGTTCATGATATCGGAGGGACTTTATTATTTTTGTTTTTAGTGTCTTGGGCATTTTCATCTATGGGATTAGTAATGGGACAAATTGCTGAAAGCTGGGATCAGCTTGCGATGATTCAAAATTTTTTTCTAACTCCTTTAAGCTTTTTAGGTGGCGTTTTCTATTCCATTAAAATGCTCCCTGACTGGGCGCAGAGCCTTAGCTATTTCAATCCCATCTATTATATGATTAATGGTATTAGATATACAATATTAGAAAAAAGTGACTCTTCTGTAATGACTAGTCTCTGGATGGCTGTATTATTAACAATCCTATTTACTAGTTTAGCAGTAATACTTATGAAGTCTGGTAAAAGAATAAAACAATAACTAATTAAATAGCTATTTTCTAGCTGTAAATATTTAATCTTCCCAAAACATAATTTTCAATTAGAATGGATTTACCAAAGCTAATCTGTAATAAGGCTCAATATCATTAAAACTTTTACCATTGGACCATTCATCCGTTGTCTGTGCTAATCCGGCACTATAAACCAATAGAGGGAAATTGCCAAGCATTAATGAAATTCTGCTTTCTACTCCTGCTGTGACTATCCAATCATCGTAATCAGAACCCCATACTTTCCCATAATCAGATATTACAGAAAATGATATCTTACCAGCTTTAATAATTTTAAAAACTTCTAAAACATTTAAGTTAATTAGAGGACTTCTTAGTTCTGCAGTCCCCATAAACGCGCTAGTTCCCAATACAGCTCCACTATACCCCCTTGGACTCATATGCTCTTTACCGATGATAAGTTGCCCTGCATAATAATTAGTTGGGATATCTATAATACCAGCTGTTTCTTGCTCAGGAGGATCACCTGATATATTTTCATATCTAGCTCTGGAAAAAATAGTGAATGGACCAAATTTTTTATTAAAATAAGAATCAACTTCATAATGATTATACGTGAAATCACCCCAAATATTTTTATCTACAAAATTTGCAGTTAATTTTAGTCCATAACCGTTTCTAGGCATAAATATATTATACAATTCTGGCCTCTTGTTTATAAATGTGTAAGTCAAAGAAAAAGCGCCCTCATCTCCACTTTCTGGACTGTTTTGATTAAAAACATCTAAACTATCTGGTTCATAAACAACTTCTCGATCAAAGAATGTTAATGAATATCTTAAATTGTGATTTGAAGATAAATATCTTCCAAAATTATAGTTTCGATATCCGAACAATTCTAATCCATTATAAAATTCAATTAAATAATCTTTTTCTCTATTAAATATTCTTTCTTGGAAAGATACATCTTTGTAAAAACTAAACCCCCAAAAACCGCCAAAAGGTTTTCCTGTTGCATTTAAATATCCAAATCCGCCTGCTATATTTTCCCAATCGCTTATAACAAACGATTGAAAAATTTCTCTGCCTGTAGCATCTGAATATGCACCATTATATACTAAGCCAGTATTATCAGGAATGAAAATTGTAGCGAAATGTTTTATATTTGAAAAAGATGAATATTTTTCAGATTCTAAGCTATCAATTAAATCTGGAATTGAGTCTAAGTCTGGAATGGAAATATCTGGGACCTTACTCTTCCAACTTGAAAACCTTGGATTCATATTAGTCTTACCAGTTTTTGCTAACCTATTTGGGAAAATATCAACTACTCTAGAGGAATCAACATCTCCCAAAGTCATTCCAGTAATTGCAGAATAATCATATTTCCAACCCACTGTTGATATGGCTCCGCTCACATTGGTGTTTTGTATAACTTGAGATGTTTTTATATCTACAGTATAAAAATTAGGCGTCATATTTGAGTGTGAAGTATAAGTGATTTTGTTTCCACTTGGATGCCATACTGGTAAATAATCAACCGCTTTATCATCTGTAATACGTACAGGTTCTTTCCTTTCTAAATCAAAAATAACAATATCCATATTACCATCATCTTTGGAAACTGCATAAGCGATACTAGAACCATCAGGGCTCCATGATGGAGTAACTATTTGAACGTCACCTGAATAATTAGTTATTCTATCGACCTTATTTAAATTTGAAATAGATGTAACAAATAAATTAGATGAACTATTTTTGTGTGCTACAAATGCAATTTTTTCACTGCTTGGTGACCAACAAGCATTACTTGCTCTTTTAGAAAATGTTACTCTTTCTTTTTTATCCAAATCAATATCGTAGTAAAAAACATCCCAGGTGAGAGATTGATTTTTACCATATCCATATTTCGAATATAATATTTTTGACCCGTCAGGGGCTGATTTTACATAATTTGAGATTCTTCCATAATCAAGTTCTTTTAAATCCCAAATGGGTTTTGAGTTCTTCTTTGTTAATTTTTTCCCTTTCTCTTTGAGCTTTTTTCTTCGCTCATTTTCTTTACTAGTATCCCTCACTGCTAAAACTAAGGATAAATCTCTTTGATTTTTGTTTAATCTGCCCACCATTATAATTTTTGTAGAGTCACCCTTAAACCAATCAAACCCATATACATATTTCATTGGAAGAGCATATGTGTTTCCAACATCTTCATATGTTTCTTTTTGTGCTCTCATTCCAAAATAATACGTGCTCATTTGCCTTCTCCAATCTTCTTCAAACTGCTTAATAGTAGTCCCTGTAAATGTTTCAAAAGCTTGATTGAAATTGAAAAGTCTTAAACTGTCTCTATGGTTTAGTATTTGAACTAGTTTTTCATCTCCATATTTATCTGCAAAATATAGAATTTTAGAGAAACCATCATTATGAGGATCCCTGATCTTATGTAAAGAGTTTTTTATTGTATGATATTTATGAGATATATCAAACCTCAATGGCCTCCACTTTTCTGTATAATATTCTGCTAGTCCCTCAACTACCCAGCTTGGAGTTTGGCCATAGAGCTGGTCCATTGGCGCAGGAAGCCAAGACTTAATAACATTAAAATAAACTAAATGTTGAAGTTCATGTGCAACAACCGTTCTCAACCACTTTTCGTCTTCAGTCCAAACTGCAACATCATTTTGATCAACCCATATAACAGTATAATTTGCAGGAACTGCGAACCCGTTCATCACTTCATCTTCTGCAGTGAAAACAATATCTAACCTTTTTAATTCTTTTAAGCCAACTTGCTCCATCAATATAGGCCTCACCTTTTCAGCAATGTTTGCACCTTTTAATGCAATTTCGTAAATATCCTCATGATAATGAATATTAAAGTTCTCTGTTTTTATTGTCCTCCAGTCCAATTCTGGATGAGTACGATTACTCATCATCCAAGCACCCTGCGAATGAGCGTAGTGTAAAAATGTAATAAATATTAATATCAAAGTTTTCATTTAATTAATCCTAATAATTTTAAATCATTTTGAAGGTTCTGCATCTCTGTAAAATGCAACCCATGTAAACCAACTTTTTTTGCCCCTTTTATATTTTCTTTTAAATCATCAATAAAAACACATTCATTCGGAAGTACACTAGCTTTTTCACAAGACTTTTGGTATATGAGCTCATCAGGCTTTCTCAAACCAACATCAAATGAATATATGGCACCGTCAACTAAGTGAGGAAACACATATTTATTATCTAATTCATCTTTAATATGTTTAGGGTTTGTATTTGAAAGAAGCCATATTTTATAATATTTTTTCAAGTCAATCATAAGGTCGATGACTTCTGATTCCTTTCCGAGCAGAAGTGCCCATGCTTGCCAAAACTTTTCTTCGGTTAATAAATGGTTGTTAGACAATGCAGACCTAAATGAACGATACCAATCAAAATCACTAATAAGGCCCATCTCATATTTTTCATGATCGTTTTCAGGGAAAGAAGATTTTATATTCTCAAAGGATATGCCCGTAAGATCTGATAAGTAATTTATTGTCCTATCTGGATGAATATGTAATAAAACACCTCCGATATCAAAAAATATAACTTTTATGTTTTCGTTTTTGATTACCATTCGAAAGGGCCCTCTACTGCGAACCAAAGATACAAAGACATAATAGTCCTATATGGTTTCCAATTTTCAGATTTTTCATTCATCATATCAATTGAAGGTAATTCATCTAGATCATAATATATCTGAAACCCTTTTTGAACCCCTAAATCTGTAACAGGGAAAATATCTGGCCTCCTTAAAGTGAAAATTAAAAACATTTCCGCTGTCCATCTACCCACCCCTTTTATTTTTACTAATTGATCTATGATTTCTTTATCACTTAGTTTATGTAATTCTGTTTCATCGACAAGACCTTCATCAAATGCATTTGCTATGTTTTTTATATACCCAGATTTTTGCCTTGATATACCAACCTTCTGAATCTTTTCAATATCGATTTTAATAACATCAATTGGTGACATCTTAGAGCCTTTATTAAAAAGCTTTAGATATCTATCAGATATTTTTTTTGCAGCTTTACCGCTGATCTGCTGATAAATAACAGAACGAGTAAGAGACCAAAAGTAATCTTTCTCTATTGGCAAAACAGGAACATCAAATTGCTTCAAAAATTTTGATAAGTTCTTATCTAATGATGATAAATAGTTTATACCATCTTCCATTACCTGTTTTTCAAGGACAGTAAAAGACATTTATATTTTTTATATCTCTGAGCTTTAATCTAAGATAACAAGATCTTTAGTTGTTTTATTTAATATTTCACAACCATCTTGATTAATAATAACATCATCCTCGATTCTAACTCCTCCCCATCCAGCGAGATAAATACCAGGTTCAATTGTCATTACATTATTTTCTTTTAGGATGTCCTTACTGGTTGGCGCAAACCTAGGCGATGTATGAATTTCTAAACCTAACCCATGACCAGTACCATGAGTATAATATTCTCCATACCCCATTTCATGAATATAGTCTCTAGTAGCAGCATCAACTTCTTTGCAAGAGACGCCTGCTTTGGCTATATCGCAACCTCTTTGTTGAGCTTCTTTTACAATTGCATATACTTCATGATGTTTTTCAGTTGCCTCACCAACTACTGGAGTTCTAGTCATATCAGCATGATATCCAGCATACTTTGCTGCTGCATCAATAACAATAAAATCTCCTTTTTTAAACTCCCTATCCGTAGGGATAGCATGCGGCAGTGCGCCATTAGGACCAGTTGCAACAATTGGAGAGTAAGCTTCACCATCTCCATATTCTCTATATTTTGATACTAAAGTATTAGCAACTTGTTTTTCGGTAAACCCTGGACGAAGCATCGGCAATATTTCTTCATAAACTTTATCTGTAATTTCAACAGCAACGCGAAATGCATCTAATTCAGATTTATCTTTCACAGATGCAAGGTCCTCAACAATCATTTGAGTACTAGTCCAATTAACATCGTTAAAGTTGCTTTTCATAGAATCATACAATGTGTAATTGACATGATCTCCTTCAAAACCAATTTTTGAATTGGAGCTTAGTAAGTTATTCTTTTCAATAATTGATAAATGAGATGCCATATCTATAAATCGATCAAATCCTTTAACTTGATCTTTTGACTGCTCTATGTATCTACCATCTGTTATAAAATATTGTCCGGCTTGCGTAACTAAACATGTACCAGCTGAACCAGTAAATCCACAAATGTATCGAATATTTGTCAAGTTCGTGATTAGCAAGCCATCTAGATCATGTTCTGAGAGAACATTCTTTAAATTTTCTTGTCTTTTAAAATATATTTCTTCGGTCATGACTTTTCATTCTCTTTTTCTGATGTTTTTATTAATGCTTTTACAGAATCCCTCTCAAGTCTTATCATGTCTGGATCTTCACCCTTTTGCTCCAAAAGGTCAAGGACCTCAAGGGCTTGATAAAAAAGAGCTTGGTTCTTCAATACATTCACCAAGGTAAATGTTGCGAGCCTGACACTTACATTCAATGAATCTGTATTCTCATCAACTTTTTTGGTGACTTTTTTTGGTGTTGACCTTTTGGAGGCTTTTTTAGAAGTAGTTTTATTTTTTTTATTTTCAACCTTTGGAGATTCGACCTTGGCAATGAACTCTCTTGCTATTTTATTAGATGGATCAAGGGCCAAAACTTTTTTCCACGAAGTAAGAAGTCTTGATGGAGATCTACCAAGTACAGTTTGAATTTCGCAATACATTATAGCCGCATCAATATTGTCTGGGCTATATTTTAAAACGTGTTTTAACTCTTTTTCTGCATCTTTTAAATTGCCTTCAGCTTTCTCAACCTTTGCTAAAACAAATCTGCCAGCTGCATCGTTCTCATGATATCCGAGCCCTATATTACAGACTTTTCTCGCTCTTCTATAATCCTCTTGATTAAAATATATATCTGCTAAAACAGGAAATAATATCGTATCAAAATGATCTGCAAAATATAATTCTAATTCTATTTGATTTTTTAAATCCATTCTATCGCCTATTTTTTTTAACCCAATTTGTTATATAGTCTATAGTTTCATTTACTGGCGTTCCAGGTCCATATAATTTACCAACACCTGAAGCTTCTAACGATTCTATATCTTTTTTTGGTATAATTCCACCACCAATTAACAAAACATCCTCAAGATCTTTTTCTTTCATTATTTCTATAATTCTTGGGAATATTGTATTGTGAGCATTATTTAAACTTGATAAAGCAATTACATCAGCATCCTCCTGAACAGCAGCGGATACAATCATTTCAGGAGTTTGTCTTAATCCTAAATAAATTACTTCCATACCAGCGTCCCTGTATGCAGCTGCTAATACTTTTATACCTCTATCATGACCATCTAGCCCAGGTTTCGCCATTACAATTCTTATTTTTCTTTTCATAATTCAAATAAGTTAAATACGCTAAAGATTACTTCATAATTCTTTAGAGTTAATTATAAATGTTGCGGGGCCTTCATTTATAAGCTCAACGTTCATCATTTTACCAAATGAACCACCAAATGTATGAATACCCACCTCTTTGAAACTAGTTATAAGATTTTCATATAGTAAAAGACTAAGCCCTGGAGTTTCTGCATTCACAAAACTTGGCCTTCTACCCTTTTTTACACTACCGCAAAGAGTGAATTGACTAACAACTAATAAAGATCCATTAACATCCATAATAGATAAGTTCATTTTATTATTTTCATCCTCAAATATCCGAAGATTCGATATTTTATTAACTATTTTTTGAATGTCTGACTGCCCGTCCCCCTTTTCAATGCCAACTAATAGTAATAGACCCAGATCTATTTCAGAAACAACCTCTCTATCAACGGACACACTTGCGCTCGAACATCTCTGAGCAACAACAATCATTCTACTCTAATGTTTTCCTTGCCATATTTATCCCTTAACTGTTTCACAAAGTTTCTATCCGTTGAAACTTTTACATTGTGAGCTAGAACAGTTATGGGTTTACTTAGAGCTGGGTTAGGGTTTGATAAATGAAAGAGTAAATTACAATCACCTGGGAACCTTCTAGCAAATTCGTATAAATCTTCAATGTCGTCAGGAGATACATTTTGAGCAGCTAAGTTAATTATTAACTTTCGAGAAAAATATTCTCTAGCATTTTCCACAGATACAATTTTATCAGCCATCACCTTTAAATCTGAAAAATTAGTGTCATCTGCCATCTTCCCATTTATAAATATTACAGCGTCTTCCTCAATTAAATTCTCATATTTTTCAAAACAATCTGAAAATGCAATGACCTCAACTGTACCACCAAAACAATCCATTTCAAAAAATGCCATCGCCCGGTTTCTTCTATCATATTTTTTTGTAATCTTCGTAACCATACCACCAACAGTAACAATCTCATTCTTTTTAAGCATTAGGTCATCAGAAAAGTCAACTGATGTAAACTCTTCAATTTCATCAGCATGTTCTAATAGCGGATGCCCTGATACATACATACCCAGGACCTCTTTCTCGAAAGATAATGATTTTTTTTCGTCCCACTCTTCAATCTCTTTTAGTTCAGGAGTTTTTATTAAAGAACTTTTATCATCCTCCACAGAAAACAAATCAACTTGATTCTTATTTCCTGAGTTTTGAAGCTGTTGCCCATATTTAATTGCTGTATCAATCGCATCAAAATTTTGAGCTCTTGACCCAGATAAAGAATCCATCGCTCCAGATTTAATTAAACTTTCTAGAACGCGTTTATTCACTTTTTGTTGGTCTATCCTTGAACAAAAATCAAATATAGATTTAAAAGGACCCTCTTCTTCACGATTCTCAATAATACTTTCAAGGGCTTTTTCGCCAACATTTTTGATAGCATTTAGACCATAAGAGATAGTGGATTTATCTATTGGTGCAAACTGTGTATATGAAACATTTACATCCGGTGACTTTACTTCAATTTTTAATTTTTTACATTCATTTATTAGTGTTACAACTCTCTCGATAGTAGACATTTCGCTTGTTAAATTGGCTGACATAAATTCTGCAGCGTGAAATGTCTTTAACCACGCAGTTTGGTATGCAATGTAAGCATAAGCAGTCGAGTGACTTTTATTAAACCCATATTGCGCAAACTTTTCAATCAGAGCATATATTTCTTCGGCTTTTTTCTTCGTAATATTTTTCTCTTGAGCTCCAGATACAAATTTAACAGATAACTCATCCATCAATTTTTTATCCTTTTTTCCCATTGCTCTTCTCATAATATCTGCTTCAGATAATGAAAACCCTGCAATATCATGTGCGATTTGCATTACCTGCTCTTGATAAACAATGATTCCATATGTTTCTTCTAATATCGGGACTAAAGATGGATGAGGATACTCAATTTTTTTATTGCCCTGTTTTCTTGAAATAAAATTGTCAATATTATTCATTGGCCCTGGCCTATATAGAGCATTCATTGCAATTAAATCACCAATGACAGTTGGTTGAAGTTTTTTTAAAAATTCTCTCATCCCTGATGATTCGAATTGGAATACACCAATCGTCAGCCCATTTGCAAATAACTTATATACCTCAGGCTCCTCCATTGAAACTTTATCAATTTGTACTTTCTCACCTTTTAATTCGATAAGCTCTAACGCTTTATTAATTACAGTTAAATTTCTAAGACCCAAAAAGTCCATTTTTAGAAGCCCTAGGTCTTCTAAACCCTTCATGTCATATTGAGTAGTTATATCACCAGATGATGATTTATATAAAGGGACATAATTAGTTAAATCTCCAGGAGCAATTACTACTCCAGCAGCATGAATAGAAGCATGCCTATTCATTCCTTCTAGGACTAGAGAATGCTCTACTAATTCTTTATATTCATTTTCAGACATCTTACGGAATTCTGGGCTTTTTTTAATCGCACTTTCTAGGGTTATACCAAGCTCATCTGGAATTGCTTTAGCTAAACGATCAACCTCACTAAATGTATAACCCATCACTCTACCAACATCTCGAATTACTTGTTTGGCTTTCATTGAACCAAAAGTAATTATCTGAGATACGGATGTTTCACCATATTGTGTCTTTATATAATCAATTACCTCGCCTCTTCTTTCAATGCAAAAGTCAATATCAATATCAGGCATACTGATCCTGTCAGGATTAAGAAATCTTTCAAAAAGTAAATTATGCTTTATTGGATCAATATCAGTTATGCCTAAAGCATAAGACACTAAACTGCCTGCAGCAGACCCACGACCTGGACCTACAGGGATCTTATTATTTTTGGCATATTGAACAAAATCAGCAGTTATTAAAAAATAACCAGCAAATCCCATATTTTTTATGACGCCTAATTCGTGATCAATTAAATGATTTACTTTTGGTGTCAATTCTTCATAAAGGCCTTTTGCGCCATCCACAACTAACTTTCTTAGGTAATCATCAGGATCTTTATTTGACTCATTTTCAGGAATAGGAAAATTAGGTAAGTGGTACTCACCTGTATTAATTTCAAAATCTATACTTTCGGCAATTTTTCTTGTGTTTTCAATAGCTCCAGGAACATCCTTAAAAAGCTTATGCATCTCATCTTGACTCTTGAAATAAAACTCTGGCGTAGCATACCTTAATCTGTTGGGATCGTTTCTGTCTTTCCCCGTACCAAGACAAATGTGAATGTCATGTGCTTCTGAGTGCTCTTTTTTTGAATAGTGTGCATCATTAGTACATACAATGGGTAAAGAAAGATCATGAGCTAATTTTTTCATATTTTCAATGTTAGCCTCTTCTTCAGGTATACCATGATTTTGAACTTCGAGATAAAATCGATCTGAAAAAATCTCAGAAAACTTTAGAGCAGCATCTCTAGCACCTTCATAGTCTCCATTTAACATTTTCTCTGGAATTTCACCTTTTAGACAACCAGATAAACACACTAATCCTTCACTGTGATCTTTCAAAAGTTCCATATCAATTCTAGGTCGATAATAAAAACCCTCTAAATAACCAGCAGTTACAAGCTTCATAAGGTTTTTATACCCAAGCTGATTTTGAACTAATAAAATCAAATGATTGTTACCCCACCCTCCGCCTGTTTGAGGCTTTTTATTATGCCTGCTTTCTACTGCAACATATGTCTCACAACCAATAATTGGATTGATACCTGCTTTTTGAGCTTTTTGATAAAATGGCACAGTACTAAACATATTACCATGCTCAGTAAGAGCCACTCCATCCATATTCAAATCATCTATAGTATTTACTAATTGCTCAACTCTTTGAGCGCCATCTAGCAGGCTATAATCGGAATGATTATGAAGATGTACAAATTCAGAAGTCATTAAATTGTTCCTATATAAATGGAAAATAAACCACCAAGGGTACAAATTTTTAATAATTTTGCCCCTTTTTTAGCGGTCTTAGAATTAGGTTTATTTAATAATGAAATTACGACAACAGCTAATGGAATCTCAACAGTGATAAGTAGTAAAATACCATAATAAAAATTATAATATCCATTTAAAAATAAGAGGAAAGCTAAACAACCTAAAATAGCTGATAAAAAAGTGCAAAGATAAACAGCTTTTTCACTTCCAAAAATTATTGGAAAGGTCCTTGCACCTACTATTTTATCTCCTTCTAAATCTGCTATATCTTTTACGATTTCTCTTATAAGAGTTAAACCGAATGCTAATAATGCTGGAACAATCAATGGCTTTATATTTTCAAAAACTATACCAGCGTATATAAAAGACAATCCAAGTATTAATGCAACAATAACATTGCCAACCAATGGATAATTTTTTGCCTTTGCATTATAAAATATTAGTAATGGAAGGGAGACAAAAATTGATAGAATTTGAGAATTAAAATTGAGTTGTAATGATAGAAAAACTCCAGCTACAAATGAAAATATCGAGATATATAACGCCTGAATTCTTGTAACATCTCCAACAATTATTGCTCTATCAGGTCTATTCACTCTATCAATTTCATGATCAAAATAATCATTTAATACGTTTGCTCCAATGGTGAAAAAAATAACAACAAATATTGCTAATAGAACATTACTAGTTGATCCTTGATAACCTGCCATTTGAGAAGAAAATAAAATTGCAATACCACTTGATATAACATTTAATGGTCTAATAATTTTTATAACAGAAAAAATCTTTTTTAACATTTCATTACTTTTAAAACTCTAATATCACCGTTGTAGTCATTTATCATTTCTACTTTTACGTGCTCAGATTGTTCAAATATCTTTTTTGCTTCTAAAGGGTGTTCATCCTTGCCAGTTTCTACAATAAGGGCTCCATCTATTTTAATCATCGTGTCAAATTTTTTTGAAAAAACTCTATAAAACTCTAATCCATCTAAATTGTCCGTTAGAGCTTCTCTTGGTTCATATTCTTTTACATCAGACATTAAATTTGAAATATCTTCCTTTGGAATGTAAGGTGGGTTTGAAACTAATAAATCAGCTCGAAGATTTATAGATTGTTTTAAGAAATCAGATTTAACAAAATCTATATTTTTTATCCCAATATTTTTAGCATTTTCCTCTGCTACAGCCAATGCTTTTTCAGAAAAATCAATTGCAATAACATTTGAAGATGGTATTTCTTTAGCTAAAGTTATTCCAATACAACCAGAGCCCGTACCAATGTCTATGATTTCTGGATTATTTTTCATGGAAAGAAATTCAATACATTCATTTATAAGAATTTCAGTTTCCGGTCTAGGTATTAGAACATTATTATCAACATAAAAATTTCTTCCATAAAAATTTGACCTGCCTACAATATACTGACTAGGCTCATTTTCCAATCTCCTTTTAATATATCCTTTTAATTTTTTTAAATCAGGTGCAGAAACTTCATTTTCAAAGTTTATGTAGAGGTCTATTTTCTTACAATCAAGTATATGCTGTAAAAAAATTTCTATTTCTAGGCGAGGGTTTTCTAGAGATTTATTCTCAAAATAATCTACTCCCCAATTAATGACATCAATGATTCGCCAGGGCTTACCATCTTCTTTTTTAACAGAGTTCAAAAATTCTTTATGTTATTTTAATCTAAATCAATCTGTTTCCGCAGATAAAATATCTTGTTGTTCAGCAATCTTTAATTTTTCGATTATCTCTTCAATGTCACCATTCATTATTTCAGATAAACGATATGAGGTGAAATTTATACGATGGTCTGTTACTCTGCCTTGTGGAAAATTATATGTTCTAATTTTTGCAGATCTATCTCCAGTAGAAACTAAACTCTTTCTTTCAGCAGCTCTCTCTGCGGCAGCTTTTTCCTTTTGATCAGCTAATAATCTAGATCGTAATACTTTCAGTGCTGCTGCTCTATTTTTATGTTGTGATGATTCATCTTGGCAAGTTACGACTAAACCAGATGGAATATGTGTAATCCTTATAGCAGATTCTGTTTTATTTACATGCTGACCACCAGCACCACTCGCTCTATATGTGTCAATTTTCAGATCTACGTCATTAATCTCGACATCTACTTCATCTGCTTCTGGCAAAACAGCAACCGTCGCTGCAGACGTGTGAACCCTACCACCGGTTTCCGTTTCTGGTACTCGCTGGACCCTATGAACGCCACTTTCATATTTCAACATCCCGTATGCTCCATTACCCTTCAGAGAGATAATCACTTCCTTAAACCCACCAATACCTATCTCATTTGAAGCAATTAATTCTTTATCCCAACTGTATTTCTCTGAAAAGTGCGAATATAACCGAAATAGATCTGCTGCAAATAAAGCGGCTTCGTCACCGCCTGTCCCAGCTCTTATTTCTAAAATTATGTTTTTATTATCAAGTGGATCTTTTGGTAATAATTTTATTTTAAGATCTTTTTCAAGATCTAATTTTCTATTTTTACTCTCTGTTAATTCTTCTATTGCTAGCTCTTTCAACTCATCGTCATCAGAATTTATCATAGCTTCACAATCGATAATTTGATCTAGTATTTTTATATATTCTTTGCCTGTAAAAACAACAGGCTCAAGTTGTTTATATTCTTTTGCAAGATCTTTAAGTTTGTCAGGATTAGATATGATTTCTGACTCTGCCATTTGATCTTGAATAGAATTATATCTTTCAATTATAGATTCTAACTTATCTCTCATTTTATGCCTTTAACTTTAATTTTACCTCATAAATGAGAATATTTTTACAAGTTTAATAACAGTAATAGTCTATTAATAAAAAAATAGCCGCACTGAACACTTAGTCAAATACGGCTACAATAGTTGTATAATTATTTATTTCTTGTTGTATTTTTTCTGGAATTTTTCAATTCTACCAGCAGTATCAACTAAGTTTTGTTGACCTGTAAAGAATGGATGAGACTTATTAGAGATCTCTATATTGTATAGCGGATATTCATTACCATCATCCCATACTACAGTGTCTTTTGTTTCTACTGTAGATTTTGTCAAAAATGAATAATCACATGACAGGTCTTTAAAAACAACTAACCTATAATTCTCTGGATGTATATCTTTCTTCATTTTGCACTCCTAAATTATTTCTAGGGCATTTTTTACACGTCCCATGCCCTCTTTAATTATTTTGCTACTGGTTGCATATGAAAATCGTATATGCCCCGATGAACCAAAACCATCTCCTGGAACAGTAACAACCTGAACAGCGTCGAGAATATACTCTGAAATATCAAAAGTATCTTTTAATAATTTACCATTCGCTTCTTTATTTAAATAATAACTAAAATCGGGAAAAACATAAAAAGCTCCATTAGGTACAGGGCATTTTACCCCAGGAAGTTCATTCAAGAGCTGCACTATTAAATCTCTTCTTTTTAAAAAAGATTTTTTCATATCCTCTACACACTGCTGGTCTCCTAACAAAGCCTCAATACTTGCTTTTTGACCAATTGAATTTGCACATGAAGTAGCTTGCCCCTGAATTTTTGACATAGCCTTGATTATATCTTCAGGCCCTGCTGCATAACCTATCCTCCATCCAGTCATAGCATAAGTTTTTGATAAGCTCATGCACGTTAAAACAGTAGCTCCAATATTATGAGTTTTGTTTAATTTTTCTGCGCTAGTAAAATTTCCATCATAAACTAATCTTTCATAGCACTCATCAGAAATAACAATCCATCCATGTTTCTTTGCAAGTTTTAATAGTTCGATAATTGCTGCATCACGCCACACTCCGCCAGTTGGATTTGAAGGGGAATTAATAATTACTCCTTTTATAGATGAATTAATTTTTGATTTTAAATCATCAAAATCAGGTTCAAAATTTTTATCAGGAATAGTATCTACAAGAACGGGCTTTGCTTCAGCCATTTTAACAAATTCTGGAAATGAAACCCAGTAAGGTGAAAAAACAATTACACTTTCATCGGGATTAAATATCGCCTGGCATGCATTGTATAGACTTTGTTTTTCTCCATTCGACACGAGAATATTTTTAGGCTCGTAAGATAACCCATTCTCTCTATCTAATTTTTCACAAATTGCCTCTCTAAGTTCAAGCATCCCGGGTCCTGCAGTATATTTTGTGTATCCCTCATCTAATGCTTTTTTTGCAGCATCCCTTATGTGTTTTGGAGTATTAAAATCAGGTTCCCCAACAGAAAAGTTTATTACATCGATTCCTTTTGACCTCATGTCTGCTGCTTTTGTTGCCATCTGCAGAGTAAAAGATGGATTAATTTTTGATACTCTTTTTGCTATGCTCATAAATCGTGTTGCTTTTGATGATACTCTTCTGAATTAAAACGGGATTCATCATCAATGTCAATTTCTTGTTTTTTAACGTTATTATTTTTGCCCTTATACCTACTTTTTTGAGGCCTGTTGTTTTTAGAAAATGCTTTTTTCTTACTTTTAAATCTTTTTTTCTTTTTGCGATTACTGATTACTGGCGCATCATTTATTGTAACGATGGATATGGAAGTATCATCCTCATTAATATCTTCGGCAGTGTACTCGCCCAACTCTTTTGAAGAATTTTGAAATTCTAAATTATTTGGATGATTCAAACTAAAAATAGAACCAAAACCTCTGGTAATACCATTGCCAAAACCTATAAAATTTGGCAACATAAAATTTGTTCTGAATTCGCCATTAAAAGACCTCCAACCATTTTCCTCATGATTATGAGGATCCATACTATCTAATTCTACTTTAGTATATATTTTGGAGTCTGTATTTAAACCAAGTTCTTTTGACAGGAATAATAAGTTCTGCCCAAGCAATTTATTTAAGAATAAATTCTTATTTTCCTCTTCAGTGCCTTTAAATTTTTTACTTGATCCAGCGTTTAGAGCAACCCATGGTGTAACAAACTTGTATCGTAATAATTTGTCTACTAATGAAACAGGATTTTGATTTTGCTCAACATCAATTTTTTCTATTTTAACAGTTATATCGCCGAAGTTAAAAAACTCTAAATTATCAACAAGCGATAACACTGGATCGACTCCCTCATTAATACCAACTATATAAACTTGCTCATCTAATATTTTAACTTGAACACGCGGATATAAATACTTACTTCTTAGCTTGCCATCAAGAAAAGGTACTATTTTTTCATCGGAAAACTGCTTCATGAAAACACCTTTTACCTGGTAAGGTGTTTTTTTAATAGGTTTATCAGAAACCAAACGAGCAGATATAGACTCAGATATATTTGTTTCCATATATTGTAATAAAAATAAATTAAATCGTTATTGACTCATCGTATCTAAAAATTCATTATTAGACTTTGTTCTCTTTATTCTATCAATTAGAAATTGAATTGCTTCGTCAACTTTCATATCATTCACCAACTTTCTAAGAATCCACATTCTACCTAACTCTTTTCTACTGAGCAGTAACTCTTCTTTCCTTGTACCTGATTTTATGATATCAAAAGCTGGGAAAATTCTTCTATCACTTAAATGCCTATCTAATGCAAGTTCCATATTCCCAGTACCTTTGAATTCTTCAAATATGACCTCATCTGCTCTAGAACCAGTATCTACTAATGCAGTTGCAATAATCGTTAAGCTACCACCCTCTTCTGTATTTCTAGCAGCTCCTAAAAATTGTTTGGGCTTTTTTAATGCATTGAAGTCAACTCCTCCTGATAAAATTTTACCACTATGAGGAATGACTGCATTATGTGCTCTCCCTAAACGAGTAATACTATCAAGAAGAATCACAACATCTTCCCCAAACTCAACCATTCTTTTTGCTTTTTGAAGAACCATATCGGATACAGATACATGTCTTTCGGGAGGCTCATCAAAAGTAGAACTAACAACTTCAGCATCTACATTACGCTTCATATCAGTTACTTCCTCTGGCCTCTCATCGATAAGCAATACTATTCTTTTTGTTTCAGGATGATTTTTACTAATAGCATTAGCAATTTTTTGTAATAACACTGTTTTACCTGTTTTAGGCTGAGCAACAATTAGTGCTCTTTGTCCCATGCCAATCGGTGAAACAAGATCCATTATCCTCATGGATATATTCTTTTCATCAGTTTCAAGAACAAACCTTTTTTCTGGATAAAGAGGTGTGAAATTCTCAAAAAGGATACAATCCTTTAATTTTTCGACTGGATGATCATTAACTAATTCAACCCTTAATAATGCATAAAATCTTTCTTTAGCCTTCGGAGGTCTAATTTGACCAGACACTTTATGTCCAGTTTTTAATCTAAACCTTTTTATTTGAGATGGGCTCACATAAATATCATCTGGGCCTGGCATATAGTTAAAATCAGGGGACCTTAAAAATCCATATCCATCATGCATCACCTCCAAGATACCTTTTGCAAAAACTGAGCCATCTTTTTCAGCCTGAGCCTCTAAAATCTTTACCGTAAGCTCTTGCTTATTCAACCCAGAAATATCATCTGATATCTTCAATGACTTAGCCATCTCTGCTAGTTCCTGAATGCGTAAAGCCTGTAATTCGCTTAAATCCATAAATAATTCCCTAATAATTCATTAAAATTAGTATGTTAAAACTCTACCGGGGATTGTGGTAGATAATATAACTTACACTAATTGTTTGTTGTGTCAAAGTGTTTTCCTGTTGCATTGTAAACTTCCTCAGCAATATAATGACTACCGAAAATTATTTTAAAATAATCGTCATTGTATTTTTCTAATGCCTCTACGCCTTTTTTCACAGAGGAAACACTAAAGCACTTTATATTGTTTTCATTCAATATTTTTTCTAAAACTGTAGCTTTTGATAAATAACCACTTTTATCATGGCAAAGTATTATTGTTTCAAAATTATTTTTAATTACGTTACAAATAGGTATGATATTTTTGTCACTTTTTAAAGAAAAAAGTCCAACAACTTTTTTACCAGCATGAGAATTAGATATAGTTTTAATCATCGCACTTATTCCTTCAACATTATGAGCAACATCATAATACATATTTTTGTTTTTTATTTTCTCTAATCTTCCTGGCCATTTAATAGTTTTAACTGATTTTTTAACTTTTGAAATATCAAATGAGCTACCTAGCAATTTCTTAGAAATATTAATAGCTAATACGCAATTTTTAACTTGATGATCTCCAATCAAATGTAGTTCAAATTCTAAACCAGAATAATTAAACAACGTACCATCTTCACCTGATTTTGTGACATCAATCTCACTTTCTGCAGTTATATCTAAATTAGATTTTTTTTTATCTGCTTCCTTTCTTAAAATTTCTAACACGCTTGGTTTTTGCTCAAAGGTGAATGTTGGAACACCTTCCTTAATAATTCCAGCTTTTTCTACAGCTATTTTTTCAACTGTATCACCTAAAATTTCCGTATGATCTAAAGAGATTGAAGTGATTCCACAAACTTTAGGAATTATCACATTAGTTGAATCTAGCCTGCCACCTAGCCCTGTTTCAATGACTGCATAATCAACTACTTCATCTTTGAAATAATTGAAAGCCATAGCTGTTGTTGTTTCAAAAAATGTGGCCTTTATTTCATTAATAGTCGCTCTGTTTTTGTTGAAAAAGTTAGCAATATATTCATCTGAAATTTGGCAGTTATTTATTTGAATACGTTCATTGAATTTTTTAAGGTGGGGGGAAGTATACAAGCCAACTTTAAGCCCATGATCAATCAAAATTTTTGTTAAAATTGAACACGTACTGCCTTTACCATTTGTACCTGCAACATGGATTAGTCTTAATTTTTTATGGGGGTTGCCTATTTGATCTAATAATTGGACAGTATGCTCTAACCCTACCTTTATACCTAGTCTTTGAAGACTGTATAACTCCTCTAATATTGTATTTATGCTAGAAGCCATCAACTAACTGAGGCTCATTTATTGACTCGCCTAAAAATATTCTCCCAAGTTTTTCAAATTGTCTAGGTAAATCTGTTACAAAACAGTCTAATGACCCTCTTTTTTCATTTACATTTTTTATTTTATAATCATTTAAAATCTTATCTGCGTGTTTAGCAACTGCAGATGCTGAATCCACTAACTGAATACCCTTTACATATTTTTCAATTACAGGTTCTAATAAGGGGTAATGCGTGCAACCAAGTATCATAGTGTCTATATTATTCTGAAAACTAGACAGGTAATGCTCTACAATTAAATTAATTGCTTCGCCCTCAATCATCCCCTCTTCAACAAATGGAACAAATAGTGGACAATCTTTAGAATAAACATTAATATTATTGTCAATCGATTTTAAAGCATAATTGTATGCCCTTGATTTAATTGTGGCAACAGTACCAATAACTCCTATCTTTTTGTTTATTGAATCTAATGAAGCTTGAATTGAGCCGGGCTCAATCACACCAATTATCGGGGTATCTTTAAAATTATACTTTAATTCTTCTAATGCCATTGCAGTTGCTGTATTACAAGCAACAATAATCATTTTTGCATTTTTTTTAATTAAAAATTTTACAATTTGATTAGAATACTCTATTACCAGTTTTTTACTTTTTACGCCATAAGGTAAACGTGCAGTATCACCAAAATATAAGATCGACTCATTTGGTAGTAGTTTTTTCATCGCTTTGACTACAGTTAACCCGCCAAGCCCAGAGTCAAAGACACCTATAGGTCTATTGTCCATTATTATTCTTGTGCTAAAATTTTTTCTCTAGAAGATTTAAATTTTAATATAGCTTTAAATATTCCTTCAGCAATTTTTTTTCTATAACTAGGAGATTTTAGATTTTTTTCTTCAGAAGGGTTTGAAATGAATCCACCTTCAAACAAAACACAAGGCATGCTAGCACCAGATAAAACATAAAACCCTGCTTGTTTAACCCCCCTATTAGGAACAGTTAATGTCTTACCGAGCTCTTCTTGAATCATTGCAGCTAAACTCTCGCTTTCTTTTAAAAACATACTGCTAGCCATTGTTGCAGTAATTTTTCTTTCCATAGAAAGTTTCTCATAATTAACTTTTTTTTCTTCAAATTTAATTACTGCATTTTCCCTAGCTGCAACATCTATTGCTGTCCCTGTTTTGTCCCAAGAGTGCAGAAAGGTTTCAAACCCCTTAATCCTTCTATTTGTGCTAGCATTAACATGGATACTCATAAATATTTTACCACCAGATTCATTAGCTATTTCTGTCCTCTTCCAAAGAGGGATAAAGATATCCTCTGTCCTGGTGTATACCACTTTTATACCTGTTTTCTTTTCAAGCATTCTACCAACCCGTTTGGTTATATCTAGCACAACATCTTTTTCTTTAGTCCCATATTTACCAATTGCGCCGGGGTCCTTCCCTCCATGCCCAGCATCTAGTACTATTGTATCTAACAACCACCTCTCTTTAGCATTCTTAAGGCGTTTTGTATCATCAGCTAAAGCAGTTCTCAAAGTTATCACAATTTCATTTGGATCATGGCTCTGGTACCATTCATGACTAATTACACCTTTTCTTAATTTTAATGCAATTTGAGCAGTTTCATTAATCTGGTCCGATTCAACTTTTCTTATTATTCCTCTAGTTATAGATTTATTTAAAGTTGAAGTGTCAACAATACCACCAACAATAGTTAAATAGAACCAACCATGTTTGTTTATGAACGAGCTTATATCACGATCAGAAAAAGATTCTTGAGTATTAATTCTAATAATTGTTCCATTAGATTTTTCTTCAATGTCCAAAGATCTTACATTGTATCTAATAACATCAAATTCTAGTGCTTCTTTACGCTTATCATATCTTAATCCTGGAATTGCAACTTTTCTTAAGATGTCAAAAAAACTTTCTGCAGGAACATAGAGGTCACCATTATATTCTTGAACAGCATCAATCATTTGATATGGATTATCGTCAATGATTAAAAAACTTGTCCCAGCAGAAACTTTTATTCTCTTACCTGAAATATATAAAACTAATTTTTTACGTTCTGCGTTCTCATATAATCGAGATGAAAGGGAAGAGCCAAAATCTCTAGTAGATGCAAAAATCTTTTTTTCGCCTTTTAAAGTTTTTATATAAGAGCTCTTATTAGATCCTGAATTGTTTATTACTTTTATATCCGCAATTAATGCAGTAGAAAGACAAATTATAAATGAAATTATTTTAATTAATACCATTACATAATATTATGTAAAACATTTATTGATAAGAACTATAATCTATAATGATTATGCAAGAGTAAAATTTTAGTAAAACAAATAGTTATATTTTTGAAGAGAGAATATTGATGGTATCAATACACAATGAAATGAAATTATATAAAAAGTAATTGCACCTCGATTATATCGAGGTGCAATTTAAAGGCTTTAAAAGCCAATTTACTTTTTTTCGTACCACATAACGAGTATCATTAATGCTAATAGTCCTGCCAGCCCTGCATCGCCAAACTGCGCCATCACTCGTCCTAGGCCTTCAATCACACCGAAAAAGTCATCAAACAGGATACCGACAACGATTCCAATAACGACTAGAGACTTGAGTAAATCAGTTGCGATTCCAAGCCACTCGTTAAGGGTTTCAAATCCACCTTTGAGCATATTTTCCTCCTGTCAAAAGGCGTGTAGAAGCTTATTAATATAAACTCCTGGCCTAATTGATTATTTATCCTAGAAACGAGAGAAAGACTAGCAAAGCAAGTAGACCAGCGAAACCGCCATCTAGAAATGTATTTACTAAGTCTACTATTCCACCTATTGGATCGAATCCTGTAGAATAAATAATGTTAACGAAAACAAAAAGCACGATAAGAGCTTTTATCACGCCAACAATTCCAGCTGCAGCATTTTGTACGGTTGCATTTACATCAGCCATGCCAATACCTCCTTGGTTTGGTTTTTAAGATTAAAATAGGATTATCCTATTTATTGTTAAATGATTGTCCTATGGTATGTAGTTTTTACCAGGGTCAATCCCTTTACTAGAATAGAATTTACTAATATTAAATGCATTTCCAATATTTATATTTTAAAAACATGCTTTAAATTGAAATTAACTAAATATTTCAGAAGAACGAGCGCCTCTAATGACAGCATCAGCTACAATATATCTAATCAGTATTTGAAAAGGATATATTTTTATAACTAGGTTAATTAAAATTTTTAGTGGTGAGCTAAATAACAATTTACCTTTGAAGCTAAAAATCCAATCTGTTCCAAAATTTTTTTTATAATCAGGGTGCTTATTTATTAATAAAGGAAGATTATACTTACCGTATGTATACATCGAATTACAAAATTCATTAAGATTTCTTCTATGATAATGAACAGAATCTGAATTTTTTGAAAAAACAAAACCTCTTGGATATGTATTCCATATTCTCGCAGATAAATCAGTATCTTCACCACCATATTTTTTCATCGACTCATCAAAATATCCACATTCTTGCAATATTGTTCTTTTTAACATCGCATTCCCAAAAAGCATATATTGGAAAGGAATTCTTTCTCCATCCTTATATTTACGTGCACCTCTCAGGTTTCCAAAATAATATTTCTCAACAGGATTTAAAGATGTATTTTGTGGCGCAATATTATCTCCCATCACAGCCACAACACTTTCATTGAAATAAGGCAAAAAAGATTCCAGCCAGTTTTTTTTTACGACCATATCCCCATCTAAAAAAGCTATCATCTTTGATTCACCAGCTTTTATTCCTTTATTCCTAGTCATGGCTAAACCTTGATTTTCTTTATGATGAAATACATTAATATTTTCTATACTTTTATATTTGTCTAGAATAGACCCCGTACTATCCTTAGAACAGTCATTTATAAAATAACAGTTATATTCATTTTTTGATAAAGATTGATTGCAAAGGCTTTTAATACATTCTTCAATAGTTTCTTCAACATTATAGCAAGGAATTATGACGTCTATGTATTTTTTTATTTCATCCATGAATTTTTTTCATAATAGCTGTATAAAGAAGAACACACACTTTCAATGTCATGATATTTTTTTACCCATTCTTTACTTTCTATTTTTTTCTGCATTAGAATTTCTTTGTTTTTAGATAGTCGGGTTATTTTTTTTTTGAGAGTACTTTTATTTATTTCAATAAATGGATGATCTGGTATAAAATTTCTGTATTTATCAATCATTTCTGTCATACAAACTAAGCCCATGGAAAGAGACTCTATTGAACTCATACCATAACCCCACCCTCCACGATTATGGATTTGATCTATGTAAATATCGCAAGTTTCTTTAATCTTAATTACCTCTTCTTGCGTTTTTTTTTCAATAAGCAAAAATTGAATTACGCCCTCACGCTCTAATTCATTACAAATTTTTATTATGTCCTCACTGCCTTTGTAATATCTATTAGTCGGACTATGACATACTTTTATTGGATCAGAAATACTTCTATTAATATCATAATGTGTTGTATTATAAGGTAAAAATAGATACTCGATACTTGGATGTTTTGCAAGTAAATCAACCTCACTAGTTAAATTTAAATCACTTATTTGATCTAGCTCCTTTATTACTCCTCTTGTTCGCATATCCTGTCCATGATAAGTGCAAATAATAGGCTTATTTCTTTTAGAGAGCTCTTTTGCAAAACGACAATCCCGATAAAAATCTAACCCCCATTCAAAATGATAAATATCATAATTAAATAAATTATAATCACGTATAGCTTTTTCAATATAAAAACTCCAAATCCAATCTCTGAACTTAAAATATGCTCTTTCTAATAATGAATTAGGCTCCCAAATAGGTGGGTAACCGTTACGCTTTTGATAATCCCCCAACCCACCTCTAAAGATCTCATAATATTTATGTCTAGCAGTCAAATAATTTGGCTTACTTGATATGAAGGGTAAATTTAAGCAAATACCAGGTTCAGACTGATTTAAGCTTTTATACATAGTTAGGACTTCACATTCATTGCCATTTTTTTGATGAATTTCTTTCCAAAGAGTCATTGTCCCCACTGTATTTTCTGGTGAAATATATAATATCTTCATTTTATAATTTTTTCATATACCTCAGTAATTTTACTCTTACTTAATTCCCAACAATATGTGTTTAAGATCTTATTTTGATTATAATTCAAGCTATCTAGTTTTTTACTTTTCAAAGATGTAATTATAGACTTAGCTAAACCATTTACATCTCCGGCATTAAAAAAATCTACCCCCTTTGTATCATATCTTAGAACAGGTTTCAAACTAGCTGAGACTATTTTGCATCCACAAGCCATATACTCAAATAATTTTGTTGGAGTATTTATGCTTGTCAAAGAATTATTTCTAAAAGGTATTACACCTACTTCATATTTTCTTAAATATCCCCAAATATCTTTATGCTCTATGTGGTCATTAATTGTAATATTTTTTTTTAATTCTAAAGATTTAATAAGTTGCATTAATTCATCTTTGTATGAAGAAATTCTATAACTTCCATAAATAAATAAATTTGCATTTGGAATTTCACTGACTACGATTGATATTGCTTTTATTAAATCAGATATCCCTCTCTCTGGCCCGAGATTACCATGATATATTATAGAATTTTTTATCTTAGAATTAAAATCCACTTTCTCTATAAATTTTTTCAATGGGAAATTTTCTAATAATATTGGATTAAAACCCTGAGAAACAAAGTCCGAATTAACTATTGTAGGACTAGCAATGAATATCTCATCTACATATTTTAGAAATTGCTTTTCTTTATATTTCCAATATTTAATCTTTATATTTTTAAGAGGACGGGTTAACCTAGAAAAAGTATCAATCATAGATATGTAATCTTCATGGACATCATAAACAATTTTTGTGTTAAATAATTTTTTCATTTTTATAGCTACTGGAAATAATTCAGGCTCATGAATATGGACTACCTTAGGAGGCTCTTTAATTAAATCTTTTTCAACACATTCTAAATATTTATCAGAAGTAACTTTTGATAAATCATAGTTCTTATGGTCAATCCCAGGCTGGCTTAAATTTGTTTTTTGATCTGATAATGTAAAATATTTTATAACATAATTTTTTTCGAGAAGCGCACTTATCTCTCTATGATAAATTCTTTCATCATCTGGAAAATGAGAGCACGATATTACAGCTACCAACTAAAAAGCCCTCTTATTGCTTTTTTTTCATCATCATTTACAATGACTAAGTACCAAATTAATATATATATAATAGGCAACATGAATCGTAAGAGCATATTTTTTATATCAAATAATAAGATCAACATAGATAATATCGGGAACAGAACCCCTAGCCAATTATATTTAACTTTAAAGCTTTTGTTCAGTTTTATAAATACTGCTACTGACATAACAAAAAAAGATAGTACTGTGGCCCATGCAGAGCCGATAACGCCGTAACGATGAATGAGAATGATATTAAATGAAATATTTGAGATGGCACCAATTGCCCTAAATATTGGGACCCAATTAGTAATATTATTTGCATAAATACCTGGAAGTTGTAATACATATATGGCGAAGAAAAAATATCCAAATAACACAACAGGGACAATTTTTTCAGCGACCCAAAATTCCTTACCAATAATATAGCTCCCATTTATGTTAATGCGTATGAGATCTGAAATCCAAATTGTGGTTGTGAAAATTACAAGTCCTATCAACCCAAGAAATAGCGTAGATATAATAGAAAAATCTTTTTTTGAACCATCCTCTTTTATTCGTCTTAAAAAATAGGGAGTCCAACCCATATTAAAACCCATTACTAATACCAAAGCAAATATACCAAGTTTATAGCCAGCAGAAAATAAGCCGACAGCCTCTACTCCTTTCATCATCTCTAAAATATATCTATTAGATAGCTCCATCACCATTGTCAATAAACCTGCTGGTAAAAAAGGTATTCCAAATTTTATTACATTTTTTAAAATATCTAGATTGATTTCTGAGAATGAAAATCTTTTTAAAATGACCGGAGAGGAAAGGATAAAAACTGAAGCTGATGCAACTAAATTAGCAAAGAAAACTCCATAGATACCGTGCTCCCAATTAACAACAAAAATTACATTTAGTAACATTGTCATTATAACATTAAGGAGATTAAATGAAATGAAAGCGGTTGATTTATTCTCTGATCTTAGAATTAATAGATGATGGTTCCACAAGTTATCTAAAAAAATTAAAATAGCGATTACAGACATTAAACTGCTATCCGCTACGCCAAGAATAGATTTAGATATGATATCTTTTAATAAAAATAAAATACCAGAAAAAATTAATGATGTGCAAAATTGTAATGTGTATATGGATGATATGTATGCTTTTCTTTCACTGTTTTCTAATTGTACAGAAAATTTCATTAATGCAGTATCCATACCATATTTATATACTACTAAAGCAAAGCCCATAAATGCATAAGCTAAAGAAATAGTCCCATATTCTTTTGGAGAAAAAGTATGAGTATAAATTGGCAATAATAAAAAAGTAATTAATCTGGAAACAACATGCCCAAACCCGTATATCAAGGACTCTTTACCTAGTATTTTTAATGACATATTCTAAAATAAAATTTTAAAACTATCTCTGAAAACACCACTAGCACCAAAACTTTCTTTAAACCTACCAAGCCCCATATTTGCAATTCCCTTATCAGTAAAAGTGCCAAAATCATATACTTTAATATTGTTTTTTAAGCTCCATTTAAAAATATCAAAAAACAAAAGGTTTAACGGTCTTAATTCTTGAAAGTCTTCTTTGTGGCTGATGTAAAAAGCTAAAGCCACACTTTCCTTAACCATAATATTTAATACTCCAGCTATCATTTGCCCATCAAAAAAAGCACCATAAATATTAATAGAATCAGGAAATAGTTTAATCAATGATTTTAATTCTTTAAGGGAATGTGTAGGATTAACACCATGTCTAATTTTTAGATTATTTTTTAACATTGAAAAAAATTCATCAACTCTTTCAGTAAGCTTCGTAGTAACTCCTAATTTTTTCGATTTTCTCACTGCTCTTTGATGAGAGGGTTTAAATTTATTTAAAATTTTATCTTCGCTACTTTCAATCGTTAATATGCTTGTAACATCTCTTCTGTAATAATCAAACCCATTAATTAAAAGAGAATACTCTATATAGTTTGATACTCTATTAGAATGAAATCCTGGAGGGATAGTTAACTGTATACCATCAAAACCTTTTTTACTACTATAATCAATCAATTTAGAAACCATTTCCATAGCATCTTTTATAGAAAGCTCTTCCTTTGAAACAAATGAGCCATAAGATGAGCCTGGATGAGAAGTCAACATTTTTTTATTATTAATAATTACGTCAGCAGCTGGAA
Source organism: bacterium (assembly GCA_038127595.1). GTDB lineage: Bacteria > Fidelibacterota > Marinisomatia > Marinisomatales > UBA1611 > TMED80. The sequence goes on from JAYPIC010000008.1 coordinate 35,849, forward strand.
AAACAGACAAAAGACTGTTCTTTTTATATATTTCAACACTATGATCTTTAAATCTATCCTCAGGATGATAGCTTAAGAACTTTCTTAAATGAAATAATGTCCCATTATTAGCCTCTAAGACAAATGAATCCCAAGCAGCATAATTATTTTTTGAAAATTTTTTAATTTTTATCATGCTTTATTATAACTGAACAGCAGATTAATTGTTCCTACAATGAATTGCAAGTTTATATTATTTGTTTCTAAAAGTTGGCCAAATCTAATTTACAGCAACAAAAATATGGACTAATTGATGAAAACAAACATTAAAAATATTAAAGCAAGAGAAATACTAGACTCTAGAGGAAACCCAACTGTTGAGGTTGATGTTTTTTTAGAAAATGGAGTTTTTGGTAGAGCTTCAGTGCCATCAGGAGCTTCTACTGGAGAATATGAAGCTGCTGAATTGAGAGACAATGATAAAAGTAGATATAGTGGTAAAGGTGTTTTGAATGCTGTAAATAATGTAAATAACGAAATTAACAAAACTCTTATTGGGACTGATGTTAACGACCAAACCAAAATAGATAATACTCTGATTAATTTAGATGGGACACAAAACAAATCTAGATTGGGAGCAAACGCTATTCTCGGTGTATCGCTGGCATCGGCTAGGGCAGCATCCACTGTAAACGATATTCCTCTCTATCAGCACCTGGGGACTACTAATGAGTTTATAATGCCTGTTCCAATGATGAATATTTTAAATGGCGGTAGCCATGCAAATAACACTGTAGATATTCAAGAATTTATGATATTCCCTTTTGGGGCATCAACTTTTTCCGAAGCTTTAAGAATTGGAACAGAAATTTTTCATAAACTAAAATCTGAATTGCATAAAAAAGGACTTAACACCGCTGTTGGTGATGAAGGCGGTTTTGCACCTAACCTTAGATCCAACGAAGAGGCGATTGAAATAATTTTAAAATCAATAGAAAAAGCAGGCTACAAACCTGGTGAAGAAGTTTTTCTCGCATTAGATGTTGCAGCCAGCGAATTATATGAAAATGGTGAATATAATTTAATGTCAGAAAATAAAGCTTTTTCATCTTCAGAAATGACAAGCTACTTAGAATCATTAGTTGAAAAATATCCAATTATTTCAATCGAAGATGGCCTTGATGAAAATGATTGGGATGGCTGGAAAAAACTTACTAAAAGTCTTGGTCAAAATGTTCAAATAGTTGGGGATGACTTAACTGTTACGAATATTACTAGACTTCAAAAAGCAATAGATAATAAATCAATGAACTCGATTCTGATAAAATTAAATCAAATAGGCACGCTTTCTGAGACAATACAAGCCGTAGAGCTAGCAAGGAAAGTGAATTATGGAGCGGTTATTTCTCATAGGTCTGGCGAAACGGAAGATACATTTATTGCTGATTTATCTGTGGCAATGGGAATGGGACAAATAAAGACTGGGTCAATATCTAGAAGCGATAGAGTATCAAAATATAATCAATTACTTAGAATCGAAGAACATCTTGGTAGCCATGCTTCAATTGCCTCAATAGATGTTTTAGGTAAAAATGTATGAGGAGAATAATCTCTAAAAGAAAAATTAATAAATCGAAATCTATCTTATCTCCACGAAAGCACTTATATAAAGGTATAATTTTTTTATTGTTTTTTAGTTTTGCCATTGTTTTCATTTTTGGTGACCATGGACTTTTAAAATTATATAATATTAAAAATGAACGAAAAATGATTCAAAAAAAAATATCTCAGCTTAGAGAAGAAAAAGAAGTTTTAAAAAACGAAAAAAACAAAATTGAAAATGATTTGGATTACATAGAGAAAATTGCTAGAGAGAAATATAAAATGGTAAAACCCGGGGAAAAAATATTCAAAGTCATTGATAACTAACGACTAAAATGTTTGCACAAATAGAACAGAATCAGCATTTAAAGCCATTGTTGATTTGCAAATTATATTAATTTTTCTTGGAGAATGATCAAATTCATAAACTAATTCAACTCTAACTTTTTCCTCGTTTTCAATACCATATTTCACTGTGTTTTTTCGTTTATAAGGGTCAATTTGACCTAATTTATTTCTCTCATCTTTTACAGAAACTAGAGTAAATGCTGCAAAATCAAACGGCCATAATTGTTTATTGGTTATATTCAAATCAACGTATACTTTTTTATCTTTTTTATCAGCTTTGACAATTTCATATTTAACGGTACTGTCTGCCATGTCTACATTAGGTAAGCATGTTACCATAACTGTATCCATTGAAAAACAAAAAGATTCATGATCTTGAACTTTTAATGTTATTAAAAAGTCCATTGGATTACTGATCTCTGATGGGTATTTAAACTTAGGGGACTGTCTAGTTTCCTCTCCCTTTATGAAGGATGCATTATTTGAGATAATACTCCAGAAATACTTTAAATCACTGTCGCCATCTATTGACTTAGAGCCATCTAAATTCACATATTTATTAAATGGTGCTATAAAATTTTCTCCTGCGTTAGCGATAGGAGCTTTATCATTAATTATATTTACATCAAGAGTATCATGACCAACTAATCCTTTATTATCGGTAACTGTCAATATTATTTTTTGTTTTATATCCTTATCATGTTTTTCAAAATTGTAATAACCTTTCACACGATTTAAAATTACCTTATTACTTTCTAGTAGCATCCATTTATAACTAGTAATATCATTATCTGGATCAAAAGAACCACTCCCATCTAGGAATAATTTTGAATTGCACCCATTGCTAATCATTATATCTTTCCCTGCATTAGCGATAGGTGTGTCAGGCTGAGGAATCACGTTTATATTAAAACTGAAATCTGTAGAATCTTTATTATCTGATATATTTAAATCCAAAGTAAGGTTGCCATGGTAATCTTTATCAGGGAAAATACTAAGTTGGTTATCATTAATTTCAATTTTTGCATTATCAATTTTTTTTATATTATATCTGAAGGAATCTGATTCTACATCCTTCATATTTAAAATTATCGAAAGAACTTCATCCTCTAACATTGACTGTGGTGCGAATGCAGATAATCCTGGAATAGGATTAATTAGAGTAAAACTTGTATCTATGCTACTTTTACCATCTGATGTTGTTATTGTAATAGGAGTGGACCCTTTGTAATTATCCCTAGGAATTACTGTTACTTTATTACTTTTGATATCAAAATCTGCTCCTCCATCACCTGCAACAGAATAAATTAAATTATCACCATCTATATCCAATCCATCTATCATAAGATCTACTTGATTTCTTTTAATTTCAGTTTTAGAAAAAATAGATTCTATTACAGGGGCATCATTTATTGGTTTTACATTTAGTATGAAACTAGATTCATCTGTGGTTTTACCATCAGAGACAGCCAGGCTAATATTAATTGGACCATAAAAATTTGGAAGTGGCATAACAGTCAAATTATTATCAATAATCTTAATTCTTGCATTATCATCTGTTGTAGCTCCATAAGTAAGATCATCTCCCTCAGCATCTTTTGCCATCAACTTTATATTAAAAACTTCATCTTCATTTATTTCTTGATCAGGAATACTTGATAATATAGGTTTATCATTTACAGATTGAACATTGAGTATAAAACTCATATCAAGGCTAAGGTTAACTAATATTGTGCCGTTGAAATTTTCAAAAGGAGAAATTATAAGGTAATCACCGTCCTGCTTAATATCAGCATTTCCGTCAACTGATGCAGAATATTTAATTCCAGATCCAGTAACTGGGACTTTTAATATATAACTATTATCTTCTTTTACATTTTGATAGGCTCCATGTAAAAGTTCAATAACCCACTTTGGTTCAGGACCATCGCCAAAAATCCAATCCTGAGTTAGATTATTATTAGTGTTATCTTTATTTTGGGAAAATACACTACTATATAAGCAGAATGAAAAAATGAAAAAATATATTCTAAATATTATCAATACTTTCATTTTTAGATCTTATAAAAGCATCAAAATATATTTCAACTCGCCTATTTTGCGCTCTTGCCTCTTCGAGCTCGGATCTGTTTTTAATATTGTTGATGGTTATCTTAGGACGAAATTCACCATATCCTAAGGCAGAAAAATAGTGCTGATCCATTTCAGCGAGCTCACTGAGTCTTTGAACTAAATTTAGAGCACGAGCTGAACTGAGCTCCCAATTATTTCTAAACTTTGAATTCATTGGAATTGGCTTATCATCAGTATGTCCCTCAGCTCTTATTTCAATATTTAAAGTATCATTTGCATCACTAATTCTATTTAATAATGGTAACCATCGTTTCTGTTTGTATATGTTCATCAAGGTTGATGTTCGTATTAAACCCCCAATTTGGACTAAAATTGGGTCTGCTTCTGGGTTTAGATCGGCTGATAAAGATTTAAAAAGTTTAGATCCAGTAAGGGTAATTTTTATTCCTTTGGTAACCCTTTCAATTTCAACTAAATTATTTTGTTGAAGTGGTTTTAGTTCTCTCTCAGTCTCATCTAAAATAATATTAACTAATCTATCAACATGAGCCTCTGCATCATTTAAAATTACTAGTAGTAATACAAAAAAAGTCAGAAGCAGTGTTGTTAGATCTGCAAAGGTCAAAGCCCAGGCTGTAGTTTTAGCTCTGGCTTCTTCCTGGGATATGGATTTTCTTTGCAATTTTATTTCTCTTTTTCTTCAAGAGCATTTCTTTCTGACATTGCTACAAAGGTCATTAATTTTTCTTTAATCAAAATAGGATGTTCCCTGCCATGAATACTGATAATACCCTCCAGAACTATACTCTTGAGCATAATTTCATTCTCTGACCTTCTTTTTAATTTTCCTGCAATTGGTAAAAATACCATGTTGGCTAAAAACACACCATAAAAAGTCGTTATTAATGCCGTACCCATCCCAACTAAAAGCGCAGAAAACTGATCAGCAACATTAAAATCAATTGAAGAAGTCTCGCCAGACATTTGGAATTTATTCATCATGATTATTAACCCTAGGACTGTTCCTAACATACCAAAAGCAGGTGCATATGCTGCCATATACAATATAATTTCTTGAGCTCCAATGTGACGAGTAGAAATATTATTTAAGTCCATCGTAAGAAAAGTCCTCAGTCTGTTACTATCACGCTCATTAATAGCCAACTCTATACCATTTTTTAAAAAAACACTTTCAATGTCTTTTAATCCTGCCTCTAAAGACAGCAAACCATCCTTTCGCGACTTTTCAGCAAGGACTACAATTTTATCTATCGTGCCAGTAAAATCAAATTTTTCAGATAAAACTACATTTTTAAACACATTACCCATATTAATTACAGCTTTGATTGGGTAATTAACTAGTGTCGCCGATATTACTCCACCTAGTACAATAAAAACTGATTGCGGTTGATAGAACCATATCAATTGCTCAAAGCGCCAAGAATCTCCTGTAGATAAAACAATATCACCTCGATCAACCTCAGGCCATATCATTGAAACGAAAATACAAAGGAGCCCAGCAACAAGACCAATTATTGTCCCAAAATCAAATTGTGATTTCATATTAACACTAATATTTTTACATTCGAAAAATTAATCCCTATCACCATCTTTAGACATCTTCTTACTTGCTTCATATAATTTACTTTGCTCTTCATCGGATAATCCACTAAAACCAACATTTTTTATTTTTTCTAAAATTATATCAACATCTCGATTAATTATTTTCTTCTTCAACTCTTGATCTTCTTTTCTCTGAACTTGGAATTCAATTGTTTTTTTTCTAAGTGAAAATAACACATCAGATAACTTCCACTTATTTTTTAATAAAGCATAACCAATTAGCATTCCAGAAATATGCGTAACATGACTTATTCCATCTGCTTTACCAAGCAAACCAAAAAAAGCAATTGCCCCCATTATTATCACTAACCACATTGACCTGACAGGGATTAAACCCCAAATATAAAGCATTCTATTGGGGTAAGAAACGCCATAAGCTAGTAACACACCATAAACAGCGCCACTTGCTCCTATTACTGGATTACTTGAATCCATTTGAAAAATATATGTTATAAGCCCAGAGCCAATTCCTGTTAAAAAATAATATTTTAAAAATTTTTCCTTGCCCCATGCTTGCTCTAATTCTCGCCCAAAAACCCACAATCCTAACATATTCAAAAGTATATGCGAAATGCCAATACTAGAATAAAATGGTGCATGAAAAAACATATATGTGAACGGTTGCCACAACATTAATTCAGAAAGAAAAGTATTTGGCACTAAGCCAAACAATCTAAAAAAAATGTCTTCCTTACCAGCTAGTGATTGAAAAACATAAATAATGAAATTAATAGATATTAAAATTTTAATAGCATCTGTGAATAGCTGGGGCTTATATGCAGCCTCACCAGGAGTAAATTGTAATCTGTATTTCATATTTGGTTTTAAATATAATATTATATAATAAAGAATGTCTCTAATAAAAGGTCATTTTATTAACTGTAAAAGATATCTTTTATCACTCTAAATGACTTTAATCTCTCAAACCCTTCAAAGTAAAAACATAATTTTTGATATAAAAATTTTGAAATCTTTTTTTTATTATCTGATGAAATAGTATCAAAATCAATATCTGATATATTACCATTGATTAGTTGCTGCATCGTATTAATAATTTTATCGTTTCTTTTTAAACTTAATAATGATGAATCAGAATTGTCATTAATATTTATCATAAACCCCATTTCTGATAATATTTTAACCTCATAATTCCAAAATAAAATATTTTCATCGATATCTCCACTTTCAAAAATTTGAAGAGTTTTAATTAAAATATTAAATAAGCTGGGGTACGGATCATTTTTTTCTAGAGTGAAATCAGATATTTCTAAAATTGATTGTGATAAAGTCATTTTTCTCAAGGACAATGGTATATGAGTCCATATCTGCACAAAAGATACTTTAGATACAATCTGAAGTTCTCTTTTTTCATTTTCTTTATAAATAATATTAATAAAACTGAGTGGCTGAAAATAAGGAGAGATAAGATTTTTTTTTGACTTTGCTCCTTTTATTATAAAAGATATTTTCCCCTTATCTTTAGTGAAACACCTAGATATTAAACTAGTTTCTCCGTAAGAAAATGTCTTCAATACAATTGCATCAGTATTGATGATCATTTCAAAATAATATAATTAATAAGATTTAGCAAAAATAACTTCGTGCATGGCCTTATTACCAGAAAAAATGCAAGTTAAGTCTTTAGGGTTTTCATTAAAAGGAATGCATCTTATCGTTGCCTTTGTATCTTCTTTAATTTTTAACTCAGTCTCTTGTTTTCCGTCCCAGCCACATCGAACAAAACCACCATTTTTGATAATATCTTTGAACTCACTATATGTATTTACACTATGAGTATTGTTATCTCTAAAGTCTTTCGCTTGATTATATAAGTTATTTTGTACCTGATCTAAAATATCTTTAACACTTTGTGTTAAACCGTGCCTTGAGCTTGATAATTTTTCTCCATTATCTCTGCGAGCAATAATAACAGTGTTTGATTCAACATCTCTTGGCCCTATTTCAATACGGGCAGGGACTCCTTTTAATTCCCACTCATTAAATTTATATCCTGGGGAAGAATCACTCCAATCAATAAAGGTGCGGATCCCATTTTGTTTTAACTCTTTTATTATAGGGTCGATATAATCTTCAATGATTTTTCTTTGTTTTTCATCCCTGAAGATCGGAATTAATACTATTTGGATTGGTGCAATTTTTGGAGGAATTCTCAATCCATTCTTATCTCCGTGTGCAAGTATTACAGCACCAATAAGGCGAGTACTTATACCCCAGCTAGTTGCCCAAACATATTCCTCATTATTATCTTCAGTTTGAAACTTAACATCAAATGCTTTAGCAAAATTTTGTCCTAAATTGTGAGATGTTCCAGCCTGGAGAGCCTTTTTATCAAGCATCATTGCTTCGATGCAATACGTTTTATCGGCCCCAGCAAACTTTTCAGCATCAGTTTTTAATCCAGTATAAACTGGAATTGCTAGGTACTCCTCAGCTAATTTTTTATATAATTCTAAAATATCTAAAGTCTCTTTCTGCGCTTCTTCCTTGGTTTTGTGTGCGGTATGCCCTTCTTGCCATAAAAACTCCGTTGTCCTTAAAAAAAGTCGGGTTCGCATTTCCCACCTTACAACATTGGCCCATTGATTTATGAGTATGGGTAAATCTCTGTAAGATTGTATCCACTTTTTATACATTGACCATATTACTGTTTCTGAAGTAGGCCTTATAATTACTTCTTCCTCTAATCGAGAATCAGGATCTACAATAATTTCATCATTTTCAGATTTTAATCTCGTATGTGTAACCACAGCACATTCTTTTGCAAATCCGTCTACATGCTCTGCTTCTTTAGCAAGAAAGGATTTTGGTATTAATAAAGGAAAGTAAGCATTTGTATGCCCAGTGTCTTTAATCATTTTATCAAAAACATCTTTGACATTATCCCAAAGTTGAAACCCATATGGCTTAATTACCATTGTACCCTTGACAGGGCCATAATCAGCTAATCCAGCCCTGGTAACTACATCGGTGTACCATGCAGATACATCATTATCAATATTTGGAAGTTTTTTACTCATTGTATAATTATTATTCTTTTTAATTGAATAAAATTACCGGGTAATGATGATTTGGCCAAGTTCTTTGCCAGAATTTTTCATTTACTTTTGAATTATAGTTTAATGAAATTCTTATTATGTTAAGCATAAATAGTTTAAAGAAAATAAAATCTCTTAAAACAAAAAAGGGGCGCGATACTGAAAAACTATTTTTAATTGAAGGCAAAAGATCAGTCGAAGAATATTTGCTAAAAAGTGATTTAGTAAATGAGGTATTAGTCTCTGAATCAGAAATTAAAAAGTATAATCCTGTACTAGAGCTATGTAGTAAAAAGCAAATAAAAATCTCTCTATTCTCAGACCGTATATTAAAAAAGCTATCGAACACAAAAACGCCATCGGGGCTATTAGCCACCTGCAAAATCAGTTTATTGATACAAAAAAATTTTAATTCTGGCAGATGGCTTTTTTTATATAAAATAAAAGACCCAGGGAACCTAGGAACTATTCTAAGAAGTGCTGCTTGGTTTAATATTAAAAACATTGCTTTATCAAAAGATTGCGCAGACCCCTATAATAATAAAGTAGTTCGTTCAGCAATGGGAGCTCATATATATTTAAACATCCACAAGGGAGTACAAATAGGTGAGTTTGTTAAAAATAATTACTTAATCGTTGGTGCAGACCAAAATGCGAATAATACTGTAGAGCAAATAGATCTATCCAAAAAAATTGTATTGTGCCTTGGAGGAGAATCTGAAGGTTTTGATAATCAAATAATTAAAAAAATTAATAAGCTCATTTCCATAAAAAAAATTGGTCATGGTGAATCACTGAACGTCGCTATGGCAGGGTCAATACTTATGAATTACTTATCCCAAAAATAAAAAATGGGGCATTTAAAATGATGCCCCATTCATAGTGCTGGTTAAAATTTTTTAACAATAAAAAGCAACAAAACATAGTCTTACTGATTTCACGAAACAACAGATATTTTAAATTTCTTATGAATAATTCATGTTTTTTTTCTGAAAAGTGAATAACGTAAGTTCTGATTATATCGGTAATAAGAGGTATTGTTTTTATGAGTAATCCAATTGGAATTAGAGGTGTAATTGGCGTTGTGATATTATCAGTTATTGCTGCATTTTTAATAGGTGGCATAATTATGAGTGTGTTCTCTTCAACGCCTAATCAAACTGATAAAGTGTACCTCTATCTTTCATTTTTTCTTGGCCAGGGAGTAATAATAGTGCCTCCTATATATTATTTAAATTTCAAAAAAAAATCTATATCTGATTCATTCAGATTGAAACCAGTCTCATTTAATACAATTATAAATTCTATAATATTTAGCATAGGAATTATCATTTTATTTGATGCTTTAGATAGAGTCATTCATCAAATTGTCCCGACACCAGATTATATAATTGATTTAGGAAAAATTATGCAACCTGAATCTACCTTGGGTTTAATATTTTTGTTTCTTGCAGTAGTGGTAATGGCCCCAATTGGTGAAGAAATAGTTTTCCGCGGATTTTTACAAAAGTTCCTAGAGGAATATTGGAAAGATATTACCAGGGCTGTACTAGTTACTAGCTTGTTTTTTGCAATGATACATTTTAACCCATATTGGACCATTCAAATTTATTTATTAGGAGTAATTCTTGGGTTTTTGTCATGGAAAACAAAATCTGTGATACCCAGTGTTATTTTACACAGTATTAATAATGGAATGGCATTCATATTAACTGTCTCTGATGA
>JAYPIC010000009.1:0-43774 GCA_038127595.1 bacterium
GTCATCTATCGCGCCTGTGTATACTAGCCTATCATTAGCATCAAAAAGATATACATGAGGAGTTTTCATTGCTCCAAATGCCTTTGCCAATTTAGCATCTTCATCCATAACGTATGGAAAGTCATATTCATTTGCCGTAGCATGATAAATCATCTCATCCATGCTATCGACACTATCATGAAGCCTGGCATTAGAATTAACAGCCACAAAACCAATATCATTTTTTTTACTCAAAGCAGAAATCAAATTATATCTATCCTGCCAACGAATGACCCAAGGACAGGTGTTACAACTAAAAATAACTAAAACACCATTAGCTTTTTTTATTTTATCTAAAGAAGTGTTTTTACCATCAATATTTTGTAAAACATAATCACCTCCAGGCAACTTAGCATTTATGTCTAGATTTCTAGCTTGAACATTGAAAATTATAACTGCAAATAAAAGCATAAATCTTATAATCATGAACATTATCCTTTCTTTAATAGTAATGAATCTATTTTAAACTTAAAAAAAATTTCATCTCTTTTGCCCTCCCAATAGGCTTTAAGATTGAGATTCTTGTCATAAATTCCTGTAAATGGTAGCACGCCACTCCATGATTGGCTTATGGAGTTTATAAAGTTTTCATCATCGCCTTCTTTTTTTCTGTAATGCTGCCCGATCACATTTTGTTCCTTCAAAAACTGCATTACCTCCAATTCATTTTCATCCCAATCGGTGCTTAAGAAAACAACATCTAAATCCTTAGCATCGTATTGCTTTTCAAGATTAACAATATATGGAAATTCTTCCACGCATGGTAAACACCAAGTCGACCAAACATTAATCAAAATGTACTCTGAGGAGTTATTTTTTCTAATATTTTTAAACAGTTGATCTGCAGTTACAGTATCAACATTAAAATCATAAGAAGAACAAGAAATTTGGGTGATGACTAAAATTATATTGATATATTTTTTCATTATTAAAATTTAATTCAACTTTTGAAAAACAATAAAAGGTAAATAATTAAAGAATATTTGATGTTTATTTATTTTTGGATATAATATTTATTGTGTGTATTTCATTAATTAAAAGAAAGGAGGTGATCAGTTGTCTAATTTTATAATAACGCTGACCTCCAAAGGATCAGCTGCGTAACACACCTAAGAGTTGAAACCTTTTAGGAGGTCAGCGTTCACTTTGTATTAAAAAACCCTCGCAAGCCGAGGGTTTTTTAATTAACCATTTATATATTTATTTAATGAATCAAGAGATTCAAAAACATTACGCCCTGTCTTTAATAATCTTTCGCGACTAACATGGCCAATGTCAACCAAAACGCAATGGACACCCATTTGTTCAGCAACATCACTATCGTGCACTGTATCGCCTATAAGCAATATTTCCTTTTTAGGGGTGTCTACTTTAGATAACCAATTTAATCCAGCATCTGTTTTACCATCAGCTGCATCATTTTGAATCCCAACTATTGCATTAAAATAATGATCAATTTTATGGTGAGCTACCCAATCAATTAATGAATCTTGCTTACCGGCAGATAAAATAGACTGGGTAAGCCTGTTATCTCTATTTTTTTTTAAAACTTCATGTACATGTTGATGAAGATTGCATTTTTTAAAATAATTTCTGTAATAATTTAAAAATCCTGGGATCGGGAATTTTTCTTTTGAAAAATCAAAGCCCAGGTGTTCGTAATACTTTATAACAGGAAAGGTAAATATGCTTTTGTAGCTTTCCTTATCAACCTGTGACATTCCCCTTGACTCTAAAACAAAATTAATTGATTCAATGCATAGCCATAGATCATTGAGGAGTGTGCCATTCCAATCCCAAACAATATGTTTATATCTCATGGTTATTTTATAGATGTTTAAGGAGAATAAATGTAAAACCAGAAAAAAAATTAATTAGATAATTCCTCTTCTACTTTTTTTTCTATTGATTTAATAGCGGAGTCTTTTACCTTTTCGCCTGTTTTTGAAACAGCATCTTTCAAAATTTCTGCTGATTTAGATACTTGTTTGGAAATTTCAGCTGTGTTTTTACCTGTATAATGTAAATACGCCACATACAGTATAAATACAGATACTGTCACAAGAGCTAACTTTATAATTTTCTTTACGAAACCATATACTATTACTATAGCTAAAACAACGGCAATTGCTAGATATACTGGATTAGATGTGATTGCTTCAATTATATTTTCCATCTACTTATTCTTTCATTTCAATTTAATAAGTTATATTGAAACTTAAATTATCACAATAAAACTACAGGCAATATGAAAAAAATTATAACGATAATTATAGTTTCTCTAATTTCAGCTCAACCTGAGACCCCTGCTGACTCTTTATTAAAATCAAACAAAACCTCTATTTTTCAAAAAGCTTTTATATTTCCAATAGTCCAATGGCAAAAAATATCTTATAAATCAGAAGCATTTAATTGTCAATTTTACCCTAGCTGTTCTAATTACTGTAGTTTAGCGATTAAGGAATACGGCTCTCTGTATGGTACAATAATTGGATTAGATCGAATCACTAGATGTAATCCATCTGCACTTTACTATCATCAAAAAATAAATGGCTCATATAAAGATGAAGACGGCCGATTAATTGATTATGTAAGCCCAACCTTTTACCACAAAGGGCATAAATCGACAGTACTAAGTACTGTACTCGCTATAATCCCAGGAATGGGAAAAATCTATTCTGGCAGAGTATATGATGGTATGTATGGCGCATTAAATTTATTTGCTTCCTTAAAAGCATATTCATTTGCCAAAGAAAATCAAAATAAAATAATGATGAATGTTTTTGGTACAACCTCGCTGATTTTTTATATATCAGACATTTATGGTTCCTGGAGAGCTGCAAAGTATTACCAGCCAAAAAAGATAGAATCTCATGAAAAATAAACCTAAGGGTTCTTAAAGTAGGGTGGAAAAATTACCACCCTACTTCTTTACACGATAAATTCCATTTGGAATTTAAGAGCCGGACACGAGAATCGAACTCGCCTACTTCTGATTACGAATCAGACGCTTGAACCAACTCAGCTAGACCGGCAAATCATAACAGAATAATTTTGATAAATTGAATTTTTGATAACCAATAATTATAAAACATTAATGTTAAATTTATAAACCAAAAAATGACTAAGAAATTAAATCATAATTTTTTGAACAAAGATCTTTCATGATCGGTATATGTATTTAATTAAAAACCTTTTACACATGAAATTGCTTTGAAAATCAGCTTTAAAATCTCAATTTATTCATTTGTATTATTGTCATTAGTCAATGCTGAGAAGCTCAGGTTAAAACGCGCAGATGTGCTAGAGTCAAAAAGGGTTGGGTTTGAAACAGTGAAGCTACTCCAAGGTAATATTGAATTCCAAAAAGGTCAGATAGAACTAAAATGCCAAAATAGCACCTACAAAGAAAAAAAAGATATTGCATACCTTTATGACGATGTAATTATGAACAAAAAAGAGCTTTCTCTTCGTTGCGATAGCATAACTTTTTTCTCCAAAGAGAATAGACTTGAAAGCACAGGAAATCCGCTTATCCAAGATAATGATTATCAATTAGATGCCGATAGATTGATATACTTCACTGAATTAGATAGTGGTATTGCTATAGGAGACGTAACACTATTGCAAAATGAACAAAAAATTAAAGCTGACAGGCTTGAATATTTAAAAGATTCAAAGTCCAGAGCTGTTTCATATCGAGCTATAGGAAATGTAGAGATAATAGATTCCATTAGAACAGCAATATGTGGAATAGCATCTTATGATGCAAAAAATGAAGAAATTATTCTCAATCATAAGCCTAGGATAACAAGTGAGGATCGCATAATTAAGGGAGAGCAAATAAAATTAAATTACACTGATGAAGTACTTGAAAGAATTTTTATTCCAAAAAATGCTTTTATAACCAGTGCGTCGGTTGGATATAATCAATTAAACATAGATTCCGCAAATACCTTAATAAGCTTTGAAGATAGAATGAGCAGCAAAGTGCTGAATGGTTTTTTTGTGAACGGCAGCCTTGATTCACTCAGATTAATCGGAATGGCCTCTACGACTTATCATCTATTTGAAGATTCGCTCTACAAAGGTAAGAATCTTGCCTCAGGAGATACCATAATAATGAGATTTGATGAAAAAGATCTTGACGATATAGTAGTTGACGGCGGATCTCAAGGTGAATATGTCCCAAACAAAAAAACAAATGATTCAGACTTTCCTTTAATTTATTCTGCAGACAGAATAGATTATTTTCTAAAAACAGAAACAACAAAATTAATTGGCAATGCAAAAGCTAAACATGAAAACACAGATCTTAAAGCAGGCTTTATCGAAGTCAATTGGCCCTCTAGAATTCTTAATGCTTTTCCAAAACAACCTCAAGATTCCATAAATCAATTTATTAAACCTACAATTATCGAAAAAGGTCGAGACCCGATGGTTGGTAATGAAATGACATATAATTTAGATACCAAAAAAGGGAAAATAAATTACGGAAAAACAAAAGCTGATGATGGCTTTTATAAAGGGAAAGAGATAAGAAACGAAAGTGATAAAACTATTTACATTAAAAATTCTATCTTTACCACTTGTGATCTAGATACCCCTCACTTTCATTTTGAATCGAATAAAATGAAAATAATTCAAGATGATGTGGTTATTGCTAAACCAATTATCCTTAAAATTGCTGAAATACCACTCTTCGGAATTCCTCTTGCTATTTTCCCGCACCAAGGAGGCCGAAGACATTCAGGGTGGATAATGCCTGCTTATGGAGAGAGTAAGTCTAGAGGGCAATACATTGATGGACTAGGATTTTATTGGGCACCGAATGATTATTGGGACTCAAAATTTACACTGAGTTTTGGCGATAGACAGGGAGCAGTTTTTAATGTAAAAAATCAATATAGATTGAGGTATAAATACAGTGGGAGCTTATATGTTAGAAATCAACAATTTTTATCAAATAGTGAAGATATAATTTCTTTAAAAGAAAACAGGAATAGTAATTTTAATGTTAGATGGAACCACACTCAAAAATTAAGAAACAATCAAAATTTCAATGCAAATACAACCTATTCAAGTAATGGTGATTATAATAGAAATTACGGATTAAATGTGGCTCAGAGGATGGACCAAAAAGCTACCTCGAATGTAACTTACTCAAAAAGATGGCCTGATTCAAAAAACTCATTAAGTATAAATTTATATTCAAATCGAGATCTACTAGTAGATAAAAAAGTGGATAGAGCTAGCAACTACTTTGTTAGTCCCACTAATTCTGGATCACAAATAAATATTTCGAATAAAACTTTACCAAAAATTTCATTTAGACATGGTCAAAGCTCTTTATTCCCTTCCTCAGCTCTTAATAAAAAATGGTATAATAATATTAATTGGAATTACGGATTTAACTTCACCAAAAAAGATAAAAATTATTACAAGTCGGTTTTTTCTGATTCACTTAACTCTTATGATTGGCAAAGGGACGAAAATGGAAATGCAATTGACACCTTATTTCAAGATGCGGGCTGGACACATACAGCTTCATTGAATGCTCCAATAAAAATTTTGAAGCATATTAATATAAACCCAAATATTAACTTTAGATCTAACTGGGTAAATAGATATTATGATAATATATGGGTGGATTCTTTAAGTAGTTACCAAAAAATTGAAAGAACTGGCTTTAAGTCCAGAACTACTGGAAATATATCTTTGAATGCAAACACAAAGTTATATGGCCTGTTCGCTATTCCTGTTGGACCAATAAAAGTAATTCGTCATGTAGCTTCACCATCTATTGGTTTTTCATGGACGCCTGACTTTTCCAAACCAATTTTAGGTTATGATCTTGGATATATAGATAATTATGAAGACCTATCTACTGGCGAAATAATTAAGCATGATAAATTCGCAGGTACAATGGCAGGTTCAACACCGTCAAATGAACAGAAAAACATTAATTTCTCTTTGAACAATATATTTCAGGCAAAATCCATAATTAACGAGGAAGAGAAAAAATTTGACTTATTTAGTTTAAGAATGAGCAGCAGTTATAACTTTTCTGCAGAAAAATATAAATTCTCTAACCTGAGATCATCACTTAGATCAAAAATTTTTGGGAAGTTAAATCTCGACCTTTCAACAACTCATGACTTCTATAGTTTTGATAAACAATCAAATATGCGAATTGAAAAAATTAGAAAGAACGAATATGGAATCATCAGCCCAAGATTAACAAATGCTCGTTTTTCAACTGGGTTTAGATTGAATGGTAAAATCAAATCTACCAGAGATAATAACTCTACCTTTAGAGCTGATTCTAGTAGTATAGATAACGACTTAGGAGGACCTGGATTAGAAAACCCAATTAATAACTTTAAAAACTCAATCAACAATGGCAGTCTTTGGAGTACAAATATTAGTTTAAGTTATAATTACAGTGCCTATAGCCCATTGAATGAAACCAAAACCTTTTGGGTCAATACCTCTTCAAATATAAATTTATCTAAACATTGGAAAGTTGCATATAGAGCAAGATTTGATATGATAAAAAAAGATCTCGTGAGTCACAACATTTCCATTAATCGAGATTTACATTGTTGGGAATTGTCACTGAATTGGACTCCAGGAGGGATTGGGCAAGGAGTTTATTTTAGGTTAAATGTAAAATCTCCCACCTTGAAAGATCTAAAAGTTGAAAAGAAAGGCGGTGTTTACTCAAGCTCTCCGTTCTAATCAACTATTTGTTCTAATTTATAATCGTATCAAATTATATACATAAAATTTATTAAAATTAAAAAATGATATGCCCTAAATGCCATGCTGAATATTTTGAAGACAATGAAAAATGTGGTGATTGCAATTTAGAACTAATAGATGCTTGTTCAATCGATATTCCAATACCTGACATGCATTGGGTAGCCTTGAAACCAATTTATAGTAGCACAACAGCAGACATGATAACTGAAATTTTGAATAATGAAGAGATACCTCACTATGCAAAATCTGATTGGGCTAGCTCAGCATTAAATACTAGCGGCAATTCTTTGATCGATAACATAGTTAGAATTTTCATCCCAAAACTTTATGAAAAAAAAGCTGTTGAAGCTCTGATTGGAATTGACTATTAGAAAAATGACTCAAGTTAAATCTATAAAAGGCACACATGATATTCTTCCAAAACAGACTAAAGATTGGCAAGAATTAGAAATGCAAGTCCATAAAACTTCAAATCTTTATGGGTACAGTGAAATTAGAACACCGATAATAGAAACCGCATCTCTTTTTAATCGCGGGGTCGGAGAAGAGACTGATATTGTCTCAAAAGAAATGTATTCATGGGAAGATAAAGACAAGTCAATCATATCATTAAGGCCAGAATTGACAGCTCCGGTTGTTAGATCTTACATCCAACATAATTTAGGTGGGCAATCTCCTTTGCAAAGATTATACTATATCGGGCCATCATTTAGAAGAGAGAGGCCACAAAAAGGCAGACAACGACAATTTCACCAATTTGGTGTAGAAGCTATAGGTAGTGCTAATCCAGAACAAGATGCTGAAGTTATATCTTTGGGCTGGGACATTCTTAAGTCATTTGGGATCAAATCTTTGGAACTAAAATTATCAAGCATAGGCTCAAAATCCTGTAGAGAAAACTTTAAAAGTGAATTAGTAAAATATCTAAATCCTTTCATCCCTAAGTTATCAGAAGTTAGTCAAAGAAGACTTGAAAAAAATCCCTTGCGAATTTTAGACACAAAAAATAAAGATGAGATAGAAATAGTTAAATCAGCGCCAAAAATTGAACAATTTTATACGAAAGATGATCAGAACTACTTCTCTTCAGTCCAAAAATTTTTAAATGATTTGGAAATCCCGTTCAAGATTGACCCGCTTCTTGTAAGAGGTTTAGATTATTACACCCAAACGACTTTTGAAATATGTTCAGAAAATTTGGGCGCGCAAGATGCTTTGCTTGGTGGTGGCAGGTATAACGGTCTTGTAGGATCATTGGGTGGAAAAGATGCACCTGCAGTGGGGTTTGCTGCAGGAATGGAAAGAGTAATAATTGCAGCTAAAAATAGAAAAAAGATTAGCCCAAAAATCCCTACTATATACGCTATTTGTACTAATGATGAAGCTATGGGTATTTTACAAAACAGTGCTAAACAATTGAGAAACATTGGATATAAAGTGATTTGTGAAACGCTTCGAAGAAGTATGAGGTCGCAAATGCGTGATGCTAATAAATCTAATGCTGACTATGTAATGATCATCGGGGACGACGAATTTAATTCTAGGACAATACAATTAAAGGACCTAAAAAATGGAGAACAAGAAAAAGTAGACCTTGAGAAAATAATTTCTTATTTCAAAAGTTTGACATTTTAATATTTTCCTTTACATTTTACATCTTCAAAATTCGAAACCAAACAGCAACTAGAATTACAAACATAATATAATGAATCAAAAATCACTAATAATTGTAGAGTCACCATCAAAAGCCAGAACTATTGAACAATATCTCGATGGTGAGTTTGAGGTAGTAGCTTGCGTCGGTCATGTAAAAGACCTCCCATCAAGCAAATTAGGCATAGATATTGAAAATAATTTTGAAATGACACTAGATGTATTACCGAATAGAAAAGACTTTATAAAAGAGCTAAGAAAAAAAAGTAAATCAGCTAAAAAAGTTTTTATTGCTAGTGATCCTGACCGTGAGGGTGAGGCAATTGCAGCTCATCTTGCTAGTGAAGTCCCAGATGAAAAATTACAACGTGTGGAATTTACTGAGATCACAAAAGCAGGCGTAACTGAGGGGATGAATAATAGTAGAGATCTTGACAGTAATATGATCAATGCACAAAAAACTAGAAGAATCATTGATAGATTAGTTGGGTACAAAGTATCTCCGGTTCTATGGGCTACTTTACAAAAAAATATGAATTTTGTTAATACTACTCTTTCTGCCGGCAGAGTACAATCAGCCTGCGTAAAAATGATAATAGAAAGAGACAGAAAAAGACAAAAATACAAAAAAACAGAATACTTTAGCTTAAAGGTTGAATTGAAAAAAGAAAATTCAGATTCAGCCTTCGAAGCTAGCTTAAACAAAATAGGTGACAAAAAAATCGTATCTAGCAACGACTTTGACTCAAATACAGGATCATTAAAAAATAAAGATGTAATCATCCTAAATGAAAAAGAAGCAAAAGATCTTTTGTCAAAATTAGATAGTGGAAATTGGGTGGTAAAAAAGATTGATGAGAAACCAAGGACTTCAAACCCTAAGCCTCCTTTTACTACAAGTACACTCCAACAAGAAGCTGCCAGAAAACTACGTTTTTCTGCAAAAAATACCATGAGAGTTGCTCAGCAGCTATATGAAAATGGATTCATAACATATATGAGGACTGACTCTACCCATTTGTCAGATGAAGCTGTAAAAGGATCAAGACATATTGTTTCCGACTTGTTCGGGGATGATTTCTTGCCAAAAAGTCCAAATAATTATGAGACGAATGTTAAAAACGCTCAGGAAGCCCATGAAGCAATTCGTCCAGCCCATAAAATATTTAAGAGTATTGATACTGTATCTAAAAAACTTGGAAAAGATGCAGGGAACCTCTACGATCTTATATGGAAAAGAACAATTGCCAGTCAAATGCTCCCAGCTAAACTAAAACAAACCTCAGTCATAATTTCAAATGCCGATACAGATTTTAGAGCTAGTGGACAAACTATTGTTTTTCCTGGCTACATGAAAATATACGTTGAAGGTAAAGACAACCCAGAAGCAGAGCTTGCTAATAAAGAAAAAATATTACCAGAGATGTCTGAAAATGAAATTTTAATGTGTAACCAGATTAGCTCTCAAAGTCATCAAACAAAACCTCCAGCTAGATTTACTGAAGCATCTTTAGTAAAAGAAATGGAAAATAATGGTATTGGCAGACCTTCTACTTTTGCTTCTATTTTAGATACTATCGTAAGAAGAGGGTATGTGGAAAAAACAAAAAGTAACCTCTCACCTACTTACTTAGGCTTAGCAATTACCCAATTACTTGAAAACCACTTTTCAACTCTAGTTGATAGAGATTTTACAGCTAAGATGGAAAATGAACTGGATGCAATATCTAGAGGTGAATTAGAGCCAGTACCTTTTATGAATGATTTTTATTTTGGGAATGACGCTCATTTAGGCTTGGAGAAAATGCTACAAGAAAAAGTAGATATAGGAAAAGCATGTACAATACCGTTACCTATCGGTTACGATGATACCGTAGAGGCTAGAATAGGGAAATTTGGTCCTTATCTTCGTAAAGAGGAAGATACCAGATCAATTCCACAAGATATATATATAGGAGATCTTACAAACGATATTATTGATTCACTTTTCAAAGATCAAAGAAAAGATGCTACGCTGGGAAAAGACCCAAAAACAAAAGAAGATATTTTGTTAAAGAAAGGACCTTACGGCCATTATGTGCAACTGGGCGAATCGACAAAGAGAAAAGCAATTCCAAAAGGGACTGATATTGAATCTGTGGATCTAGATCTGGCAGTAAAATTACTTTCATTACCAAGGACAGTTGGTGAGCACCCAGAAACAGGTGTGTCAATAACTGCTGATTACGGAAGGTATGGCCCTTATTTAAAAATGGATAAATCCAATGCAAGACTTATAGGCCCTGCTACTCCATTAACCGTTACTTTGGATGAGGCAGTAGAAATTTTAAGCAAATCAAAAAGAGGCTCAAGCGAACTTAAAACACTTGGCAAACACCCTGATACTGGCGAAGAATTGGTGTTAAAAGAAGGTAGATATGGACCATATATCTCAGATGGAAAAGTAAATGCGGCACTTAAGTCAGATAATGACCCTAATTCAATAACTTTAGAAGAAGCAACAGAATTGATAGATTTAAAGAGGGCAGCGCCAAAAAGACCTCGTAAAAAAAGACGAAAAAAGAAATGAACAAAACGATAGAAAAAATAGTATCACTTTGCAAACAAAGAGGGTTTGTTTACCAAAGCTCAGATATATATGGAGGTTTTGGAGCAGTTTATGACTATGGCCCACTTGGTGTAGAATTAAAAAATAATATTGCTAATGCTTGGTGGAAGGAGATGACAAGGAATCATGAGAATATCGTTGGCTTAGACAGCGGCATTCTTATGCATCCAAAAATTTGGGAAGCATCTGGGCATGTAGGGGAATTTCATGATCCTTTAGTTGATTGTAAACATTGCGGTGCTAGATACAGAGCAGATGAACTAGCAGATGACATTGATAATACAGACTGGGAGGATATGAAATGTCCGAAATGTGGCACTACTGGAAAAATGACATCACCTAGACAATTCAATTTAATGTTTAAAACTCAAGTAGGACCGCTAGAAGAGTCTGGCTCCACAGCATATTTAAGGCCTGAAACAGCTCAAGGTATCTATGTTAATTATCAACTAGTGCAAGGCTCAACCCGCATGAAAATTCCTTTTGGAATAGCCCAAATTGGCAAAGCGTTTCGTAATGAAATCATCGCAAGAAATTTTATTTTTAGGACCAGAGAATTTGAACAAATGGAAATGCAATATTTTACTCAACCTGGTAAAGATGATAATGCCTTAATCGAATGGAAGCAAAAACGAATAGATTTTTATAATGATGTTCTTGGAATTTCGCCTGAAAAATTAAGATTCCATCAGCATGGTGATAATGAACTCGCTCATTACGCAAAAGAAGCATGGGATATTGAGTATAATTTCCCTTTTGGTTGGTCTGAGATTGAGGGAATTCATAATAGAACAGACTTTGACTTAAAAAATCACGAAGAATTTTCAGGTAAAAACCTAAAATATTTTGATCAAGAAAATAATGAAAGGTATTTACCATACATTATTGAAACTTCTGCTGGCTTGAATAGAATGCTATTAGCTGTATTATCTGATTCATATTGGGAGGACACGGAAAATAACCGTACTGTAATGAAATTTGACCCTAAAATTGCTCCCACAAAAGCGGTTATTTGTCCTTTAGTAAAGAAAGATGGTTTGCCGGAAAAAGCCAAGTCAATCATTGAAGTTTTAAAACCTCATTTTAATGTGTTATATGATCAACAGGGTTCAATTGGGAAAAGATATTACAGGCAAGATGAGGCCGGCACTCCATTTGGTATTACAGTAGACCACCAAACAATGGATGATAGCACAGTAACTATAAGATATAGAGATACTCAAAAACAAGATCGATATTCTGTAGAAAATATATTAAAAATCATTCAAGATAGTCTCTTGTAATTCAATACATAAATTAATGTATAGATATTTTTTTCTGGCCTTTTTTAGTTTGTCTCTAAACTATGCCGCTTACCCTGATCCAGTATATTCTGAAAATGGAATGGTCGTTTCTTTACATCATGAGGCATCGTCTGCTGGTATTAAAATACTTCAGAAGGGGGGGAATGCCATAGATGCTGCTGTAGCTGTTGGGTTTGCTCTAGCAGTAACTTGCCCTGAAAACGGTAACCTTGGCGGTGGTGGCTTTATGATTGGCGCTACATCAAAAGGCGAAATATTTTCTCAAGATCATAGAGAAAAAGCACCAACTAGATCAACTAAAAATATGTTCTTAGATGAGGCAGGCTCGGTAATTCCTCAAATGTCCTTAACATCAAGAGCTTCTAGCGGTGTTCCAGGAACAGTACATGGCTTGTTAACCGCCTGGAAAGATCATGGATCTGGAAACATTCGTTTGCAACAATTATTAGCCCCAGCGATTAAATTAGCAGATAAAGGATATGTTTTATCTAAAAGGCGTGCAGACCTTTACAACTACTATAAAACGGCATTTACTAAGAACGATGCCGCAGCAAAAATATTTATCAAACATGATGAAAGTCCTTGGAAACAAGGAGATGTCTTCGTGCAAAAAGACTTAGCTAAGACACTTAAGCGAATATCAAAATTTGGTATAAGCGGATTTTACAATGGTACAACCGCTAAGCTAATTATAAAAGAAATGGAACGAGGCAATGGGCTTATTTCTCATAATGATTTAAAGGCATATCAATCCGTTTATCGTGAACCAGTAATTGGGACATTTAAAGGTTTGGAAGTGATTTCAATGGGGCCTCCTAGTTCAGGGGGACTTTTATTGATTCATATGCTAAATGCTATAGAAAATTTTCCAATAGATACTCTAGGTTGGAATTCAACTGACTATATACATCTATTAACTGAAATTGCAAAACGCGCATATGCTGATAGAGCAGAGCATCTTGGGGATCCTGATTTTTGGAATAATCCTAGAGATTTATTCTTGTCAAAAAAATATGCGGAAAAGAGGATTTCAAACTTATCTATGGAGTCACATACTCCTAGTAAAGAAGTATTTTCAGGGATTTATAATGATAATGAAAGCGATGAAACGACTCATTATTCTGTCGTAGATAACGATGGTAACGCAGTGTCAGTAACAAGTACGTTAAATCAAAATTTTGGTAATAAACATATCGTAGCAGGAGCTGGATTTTTTCTAAATAACGAAATGGATGATTTTTCTATCAAACCTGGAACCCCAAACTTTTGGGGTCTAGTAGGTAGCAAAGCAAATTCTATTGAACCAAACAAAAGACCACTAAGTTCCATGACTCCGACGATTATCATGTATGATGGCGCCCCTATTATGACAATTGGCTCTCCCGGCGGGTCTAAAATAATTACTACTGTTTTACAATGTATATTAAATGTATTTATTCATGATATGAACATCAAACAAGCAGTTTGTGCACCTAGAATTCACCATCAATGGCTACCAGAAAACACAGTGTACATTGAGCCAAATGGAATCTCAAAGGATATCATTAAAAATTTACAATCGCGTGGTCACACAATAAAAACCTATGGCTATATGGGTGTCGCGAATGGAATTATTATCGAAGATGATGGGTTATATGGTGGCACAGATTGCAGAGATGAAACATCAGCTATTGGTTATTAATTATATATACTTTCCCACTCTTTAATTCTTTTTGTTACCCACTCTGTATCTGGCGAGTCTATATTTACCATCTCTGACTTGTTGGCTCTTATCCAAAACCATGAACCATTTGGGACTCCATTCCTGTAATTGCCACTTAATGCAATTACACCATCTTTATAATTATAAGTCCATTGGCCATGTTTTTCACCAAATCTATAATTACCAATTACAGATTTTTGGCCATCTATATAATAATCTATAAATTCTCCATGAAGCATTCCCTTTGAGTATCTTTGCTTATTTGAAATTAATCCAGTATTACCCCATAATATCTGAACTCCATCTTTCAGTCCATCTTTCCAATTATATTCATATTTAGGAAGGCCATCATCATTCCATTCCTTCTCAATGCCGCTCTTAATACCATAATTATACATTATCTCAATCTGCTTATTACCATTTTTGTATTTTTTAAGACACTTCCCATTAGGCTTATCATCCATATATCCAAAAGAGCTGGCTAATTTCCCATTCTCATACCACTCACTCCACCTTCCCTCTTTTTTACCATTTTTGTATTTTCCTCGTTTCATCAATTGTCCATTTGAAAACCACCATTCCCATATACTATCCTCCATAGACTTTACATAATAACCGACTTTATATTTCTCACCATTAGGATACCACCAAATCCATTTCCCATCTTTTAAACCTCGATTATAACTACCTTTCAGTTCTTTGTTGCCATTCGGATAATAGTTAAAAGCAAAACCTTTGAAAGGTTCTTTAGCTCCATCAATATATTTTATTGATATACCTTGATCATTGATCCCATCCGATAATTCCGTAATCAATATTTGCGCATTGATTAAAAGAGGCGACATGAAAACGAGTAAATAAATCATCCCAAACTAAATGAATTTTCAACTAATTTTAGGAAAACTGATGACCCTACAAGTAATGACCTTTCATCGATATTAAAGTGAGAGCAATGATGAGGAGTTGATAATAATTCTTTCTCATTTGGAGCAGATCCTATGAAGAAAAAACAACCTGGCCTTTTCTGCAAATAATAAGAAAAATCCTCTCCTCCCATGGATAAATAAGGACTTTTTGCCCCTTCTCCTACTATTGAGGTTGCTGCATCTAATACTTTTTTAGTTGAAAATTCATCATTTACAGTAGGGGGATATCCATCTTTGTATTTTAATGTAATTTTTGCTCCGAAAGATTTTGAAACACCATCAATTATTTCTTTCATTCTTTTTTTTATCATTTTTTGATTTGATTCTGTATAGGATCTAGTGGTACCTGACATATTCACATGGTCTGAGATAACATTGAAGTTATGCCCTCCATTAATTTTACCAATTGATATGACCGTACTTTCTAAAGGATTTGTATTTCTACTAACTATCGTTTGTAACTGTGTAATTAAGTTACTTGCCACAACAATCGGGTCAACAGTCCCTTGCGGAGTTGCACCATGGCCCCCTTTTCCCATCACTTCAATGTCAAACAAATCAGCCGATGCCATTACAGGGCCAGTTTTAACTCCAACTTCACCATAGCGTTGATAATTCCAAAGATGTAATCCATAGATTTCATCGACACCTTTTAAACATCCATCTTTTATCATATACCTTGCTCCGCCTAAACCTTCTTCAGCCGGCTGAAAAATAAATCTTACCGTTCCTTTTTTTAATTTAGTATTCTTAGATAATGCTTGTGCAACACCTAATAAGATGGCCATGTGTCCATCGTGCCCACATGCATGCATCACACCATCATTTAGTGATCTAAAAGATAATTTACTATCTTCATGAATAGGTAAAGCATCCATGTCTGCTCTTAAAGCAATCGTAGGACCTGGTCCAAACTTTAGCTCAGCAACAACTCCGGTTTTGCCAACTTCTTTTTCATAAGATATTCCAAATGTATCCAAATGATTACTTATGGTATCAGCAGTTTTAAATTCTTTAAAACTTAATTCAGGATATTGGTGGAAGTTTCTTCTATAGCCAATTATATCATTTTCTATTTTTTTAATTTCTTTTTTTATTTTTACGCTCATTCTGTACCTATGTCTAAAATAATATTCCTTACTAATTTAATAAAATTTTTCTGAGCTTTTTTTGCATTCAACAAGACATCCTCGTGCCTGAGAGTTTTGTTATCTAAGCCTGCAGCATAATTTGTTAAAACAGATAAAACTAAAGTGCTCATTTTATTTCTTTTTGCGGCCTCAACCTCAGGCAATGTACTCATTCCAACAGCATCTCCACCTAATTTTTGAAGAAATTGAATTTCCGCTGGAGTTTCATATGCGGGGCCATGCATCCAACAATATTTTCCCTTTAAAAGTTCTACGTTATTTTTCTTTGCTACAATGCATGCAAGCTTAACCAAATTTTCATTATAATATTTATCTCCCTCTTTTAAATCAGGTAGCTTTGAGCTATCTAAAAAAGTACAATCATAATGACCATCAATTAACATTAGTGAACCCGGTTTATTATCTAAACGTAAGCTACCAGAAGAATTTGTGATAATGATATTTTTAACTCCTAGTTCATGGAATAGCTGAATAGGCATAATTACTTCTTCTTTTTTAATTGCTTCATAAAGGTGCAACCTACCTCTAGCTATCAAAATTTGTTTCTCTAAAAAATATCCTGATATTAACTCACCCTTGTGCCCATCTACTGTAGATGAAGGAAAAGAATCAATTTTACTATATGGTATTATGATTTTATCATTTAAAAGATCAACTATATGATCTAATCCAGAACCTAGTACAATACCAAGGCTTCCATTAAATTTCAATATGGATTTTATTTTATTAATTAGCACAGTGTTTAATTATAACTATACTTGATTTCTTGTTGCTAATTGCCCGCATCCAGCATCAATATCCGTGCCTTTACTCCACCTTACAGTTATAGGGAATTTTGCCGGACGCAATGCTATTACAAAGTTTTCTATCTGATCCTTATCAGGCCTCCGGAATTCCCCATCAGTTTCATTATAAGGTATAATATTAAGTTTACATTTTTTCATTCCTGCAAGCATACTCAACAATCTTTTTGCATCTTCAACCGAGTCATTAATATCTTTTAACAACACATATTCAAATGTTAACCACCTATTTACGGTTTCAGTATACTTTCTAGCCACATTTAATAATTCATCAAGGGAGTTTTTTATATTAATGGGCATTATCGAAGTCCTTTGCTCATTGGTTGTTCCATTAAGGCTAATTGCTAATTTGAATTTTTCTTTACTTTTTGTGAATTCTTCAATTTTACTTATAACGCCCGCTGTAGAAATAGTTATTCTTTTGGAGCCCATGTTAATACCATTAGGGTCATTCAATAGCTTAGCAGCTTTAATAACATTTTTATAATTTAAAAATGGCTCCCCCATACCCATAAAAACAATATTAGTAATCGGCTTATTTATTTTTTGACGAGCTAATAAGTATTGGTCTAATATTTCACCTACACTTAGATTTTCCTTGAACCCCATTTTTGCAGTTGCACAAAATTTACAATCCAAAGCACACCCCACCTGGGTAGAGATGCACAAGGTAACCCTATTCTTCTCGTTCATTAATACGGACTCGATCAATGCTCCACTCTGAGTTTTAAATAAAAATTTATTTGTTTTTTCACTACTTGAATTTGTTGAGTTAATCAATTCCAGGGGATGAATGCAATGACCTCTCTTTAGATCACCAATTAAAGACTTTGGTAAATTTTTTAATTCAGTTAAATCACTTACCTCATTTCGATACATCCAATTAAATAATTGTTTAGATCTAAAGTCTTCTACACCTAATTCTGAACATAGGTCTGAAAATTCATCTAAATTTTTTCCGATTAATGATTTTTTCATTTTAGTTATAAATTTTTAAATAATAAAAATATACATGTTTTTCACTTCCTGAAATTAACTTATCAAGTTAAGTTTCTGCCCGCAAATAATTATTAACAAAAAAAATAAAGCTATAATGTCAAAAAACATAAATGATACAGAATTACTTGAGCACCTTGTAGAATCAAAAATTAATTTTATTAAAGAAATCAGTAAAACTGTAATTGGTCAAAAAGATATTTTAGATCAAATGTTAATTGCCCTTCTTACAAGAGGTCATACTTTGTTAGTTGGAGTTCCAGGTTTAGCAAAAACATTATTAATCAAATCAATGGCAGAAATTTGTGACCTTTCATTTAAAAGAATACAGTTTACTCCAGATTTGATGCCAAGTGATATAACTGGCACCGAGCTAATTGATATCGACCCTGAAACTGAGCAAAGAAATTTTCGATTTTTTAAAGGTCCAATATTTGGCAACATAATTCTTGCTGATGAAATAAATAGAACCCCTCCAAAAACTCAAGCAGCTCTATTGGAGGCAATGCAAGAAAATAAAGTAACAGCTGGAGGACATACTCATAATCTAGATAAGCCATTTTTTGTTTTAGCCACTCAGAATCCTATTGAGCAAGAAGGAACTTATCCTTTACCTGAAGCACAATTGGACCGTTTCATGTTTCATTTAAATGTCGGTTACCCTTCCATAGAGGAAGAGGTTTCGATTGTGAATAAAACAACGATTGGTAAACAAGAAATTGTTAATAAAGTCTTTACAAAAGAATCCATTATAAATTTTCAAGAACTTACTCTTAGAGTACCAATATCTGAGAATGTAGTTACCTATGCGGTTAAGCTAGCATCCTCAACTAGACCTAATGAAGAAACTAGTGATAATTTTATTAAACAATGGGTAGAATGGGGAGCAGGTCCTAGAGCATCTCAATTTCTAGCTTTAGGTGCTAAAGCGAAAGCTCTTTTAGATGGAAGACCAACGCCTAGTATTGAAGATGTGCAATTACTTGCACCAGATATTTTGAGACATAGAGTACTTCCTAATTTTAATGCAGAAGCAGAAGGTATAAAAGTTGATGATATTGTTGAGCACCTTATTAAAAATATAGAGGCTTAATATTTCACAGGTAAGTGAAAAGAAAAAATATTTGCAACCTGAGATGGTTGCAATGCTTGATTCAATCTCAATGAAGGCAAAATTAGTTGTGGAGGGATATATAATCGGTCAACATCGAAGTCCTTATCATGGATTCAGTGTTGAATTTGCTGAGCATAGAAGCTATGAACCTGGAGATGAGGTAAAACATATAGATTGGAAGCTTTATGGGAAAACTAATAGACTTTATGTAAAACGTTTCGAAGAGGAAACAAATCTGCGGGCTCATCTAATACTTGATACTAGCAAGTCGATGACATATGCTAGCGGCAAGGTTACAAAATTAGATTACGGAAGCTACCTACTTGCTGCGCTTTCATACCTAATGATTAGTCAACAAGATGCAGCCGGAGTTGTTTTATTTGATGAAAAAATTCGATCTTTTATCCCACCAAAATCTACACCCAGTCATCTAAATACATTACTAAACACATTGGATGTTAAACAGCCAGGGAATGATACTAAAATAGAAACAGTCTTGCATGAAATGGCAGAAAGAATAAATAAACGCGGTTTGGTTATAATTATTTCAGATCTATTAGATGACCCCAAAAATATCTTAAATGGGTTGAAACATTTTCGTCATAAAAACCAAGAGGTAATTCTGTTTCATATACTCGATAGAAATGAATTAGAGTTTGATTTCAATAGTAGGACAAAATTTATTGACATGGAATCTGGCGCTGAAATAACAACAGATCCTTGGCACATAAAAACGGATTATAAAAATTTGATATTGGACTTACAAAAATATTATAAAAGTCAATGCAGGCAAAATAACATAGACTATGTTTCACTTTTCACAGATGACAATCTAGATAAAGGACTTAGTGAATATTTCAACAAAAGACAAAAATTGGGTTAACCAATCAAAAACTAGTTTTGCTCTGCAATATCTCGCTTATACCTAATTAATTCTAATTGACGTTGATATTCTGCTTCATTATCTAGGTCCATACTTTTAACATCTTTGATCTTTTTCTCAGCTTTTCTGTACCAACGCGCTGCTAAATTAAAATCTTTGGTAAAACCATCAGATCCATTAAAATATTTATCTCCCAAACCCTCATAAGCACTAGCCATTCCTAGAGCAGCTTCATAATCATCTTCATTTAGATAATAAGCCTCATCAAAAGCTTTCTCAGCCTCTTCATAATTCTGCATTTGATTATGAATTACGCCAAGATTAAAGAATAAATCAGCTTTTATTATTTTATCATTTTCATTTTCAATTGCATCATTAAATAAACTGATAGATTTACCCTTTTGCCCTAAATCGTAATACATAGACGCTAATTCCCTTAGAGCATTACTATTTGATGGTTCAATTTGTACAGCCTTTTCATAATATGGCATAACTACTTCACTACTCATACCGCATCTTAAAAGTATTTGCCCCGCAGAAAAGTTAGAATTAAAACCTTCAGGATCTTTTTCCACAGCAGTTTTAATATATTTCATTGCATTATCTTTATCATCTAAATCCAAGTAACACTTAGAAAGAGTTGTATAAGTTTGTGGATCGCTAGGGTTAATAATTGATGCATCGATAAAAAATTCAATAGCATCCTTTAAATATTTCTTCTTATTGTCAGGATCGGACTGTATTTCTTTAAACTTTTCAACACCTTTATTGAACTGTTCTGCCCAGTAATATTGAGTGTAATTATTTACTTGCTCTGATACTGGAAGAAATACAGCTCTTATTTCAACTTTTTTATTTGCATCTATTTTAAGTGCTTTTTGGAGCATGTCATACATGCTCTTCCAATTTTCATTTCTAGCATGAACCTCGATTGCATAAACAATTGGTATCTCCGGATTGTCAGGTTCAACTTCCATGGCTTTTGGCAACCATTCTTCAACTTTTGACCAATCAGATTGCTGGATTGCTAGCTTCGCTGTTGTATACTCTTGACTAGAGCAAGCGAAAATCGAAAACCCTAATAAGGTAATGAAAAAAGATTTTACATTTTTTTGAAATTGATTCATCATCGGTAATTAGCCTCTTAATTATTAATGTCTATCATGAAACTTAATGTTATTATAAAAATGGAAAAAGTAATTCAAATTATAAGTTACTATTAGTTAATAAGTTGAATTCTATTATCAACCTCATTAATGCTTACGTTCAATAATTTTTTTACTCCAAAATCTTCAATACAGAAAGACGCGAGTGCAGATCCTCTAAGCATGGCTTCTTTTATAGACAGACCATCTACCAAGCCAGATATAAAACCGCCTCCAAACACGTCGCCAGCTCCAGTAGGGTCAATTACTTTTTTAACAGGATACACGCCCACTGCAATATTTTCATTTTCTGAAAAACATTTAGCACCTTTACTACCAAATTTAACTATTACTTTTTCTGGCCCCATGGACAAGACTTCTTTTATAGATTTATCTACATTTTGTTCTTTTGTGAGCAAATGAAGCTCGCTTTCATTAATGAGTAAAATATTAGTTTTGGAGATAATTTTTTTAAGTTCTTCTGGAGTTGAATCAATCCAAAGATTCATTGTATCTGTTACAACTAATGGAGCGTTGGTACATTGTTCAAAAACGCTTAATTGTAAACTAGGATGAATGTTTGCCAGAAAAAGCCATGATGCATTTTTATTGCTAGTATGTATTGAGGGATTAAAACTTTCAAATACACCTAGATCAGTAAATAAAGTATCCCTATCATCACCATTCTCATGATATTTCCCTCCCCACTTAAATGTGCCTCCAGGTTGCTGATCAAGGTCTTTCAAATTTTTTGAGAACTTTTCAAAGATATCTAATCCATCTTTTGGAAAATCATCCCCAACAATCCCAACAGGAATTGCATCACCATACAAACCTGCTGCAATAGTAGCATA
Source organism: bacterium (assembly GCA_038127595.1). GTDB lineage: Bacteria > Fidelibacterota > Marinisomatia > Marinisomatales > UBA1611 > TMED80. The sequence continues at coordinate 21,944 of JAYPIC010000009.1, forward strand.
GGTAGCAGAGCCACCTAAAAGATTTTCAGCTTTACCATATTTAGTTTCTATTGTGTCTAATGCAACTGAGCCAAGTATTAAAGATTCATGTATTAATTTCATTTTAATTATTTTGGTTAATTATTTGTAATATATCAAACAAGATTACAACGTAAGTGATGTAATTATTTAAAAATCTATTTTCAAATATAACTTGTAACGCAGTGTACTTCTAAAATAACTTTTTCTACGATGACATCTAAAACATTTGCAATAATTACTGATATTCATTCAAATATCTCTGCTCTCAATAATGCACTTAATATTATTGATTCAAGAAAAAACGTTGATCAAATTATTTGTTTGGGAGATTGTTTTTCTTTGGGCCCTGAACCAGAAAAAACATTAAAGAAGCTCAAAGAGATTAATAATTGTATCTTTGTTAGAGGTAATCATGACCGATATATAATTGAAAAATTATGGGAAGAAGAATTGCCTACACTTGAAGGGATGGACCCCTTTGACCCGATTTGTAAAGCCATAGTAGAAAACGAGAAGTGGACGGCGGAGAAAATTGGTAATGAGGGAGTTGATTTCATTAGAAAAATGGTTATTTCACATAGAGAAATAGTAAACTCAACTTTAATAGAATTTACTCATGCATGGTACCAAAGAGATGACCACCCACCTTCAATTGAAGAAGCTCTTAATTGGAAAAAGCATGTTGATGCTTCTACTAAGAACATTGAAAAATTCATTTTTGTGCATGGACATGTACACGTACCTCGCAATGAAAAAAATGGTAATTTGACAATTTATTGTCAAGGAGCAACAGGACTACCCTTTGATAAAGATACTAGAGGGTCTGTTGCCTTTTTAGACATTGGCGAAGATGTGAATTGGGAAGTCATAAGATTTGATTATGACCAGGAGCTGATTATCAATCGTTTAGAAGAGCGTAAGACTCCATTTTATTCAAACTTAAAAAATACTGTCAAGTACGCTTCAATCGGCAATAATTAAAAGTATTTTACTAGAAATTCCATGATCTACTTTGATCACAGTGCGACCACCCCGATTCATCCTGATGTGTTAAAAAAAATGCATGAGGTAAACCGTGATTTTTTTGCAAACCCCTCAAGCATCTATAAAACCGGTAGAAAATCTAGATTACTTGTTGAAAAAGCTAGGACTCAAGTTGCTAATGCCATCGGCGCAAGCAGCGAACAAATATATTTTACCAGTGGAGGTACAGAAGCAAATAATCATGTGTTGTGGCAAATTATAAAACAAGAAAAAAAACATGTCATCATCTCAGAGATTGAGCACCCAGCGGTTAGCAAAGTATTAAAAGAAATTGAAATATATGGAATCGAAGTATCTACAATTTCAGTTAATGATCAGGGAGTAGTTAAAATAGAAGAGTTGATTGATTTGATCAAGGATGAGACTACCTTGGTTAGTGTTATGATGGCAAACAATGAAATTGGAGCAATCCAACCGATCAAAAAAATTAAACAAATTTTAAAAAAATATGAAATTCCTCTTCATACTGATGCAGTCCAAGCATTGGGGAAAATTAAAGTAGACGTTAAAGAATTAGATGTCGATTATTTAAGCTTATCAGCTCATAAATTTTACGGACCGAAAGGCATAGGAGCATTGTATGTTAAGAATAAGGATGACTTAGGTTCATTAATTATTGGGGGGAATCAAGAAAGAGGTGTAAGAGGAGGAACAGAAAATATTTCTGGAATTATAGGAATGGGTTTAGCTGCTGAATTGGTAACAAAAAATCAAGATAGATGGATTAAAAACTTAAAAAAATTAGAACGTTATTTTTTAGAAAAAGTAGAACACCATTTGCCACATGCTATTCATCACAAGACAGATAATTTACCTGGCTTAATTAGTATTTCTTTCCCTGGAAAAAATTCTAATATTTTAATGGCTAAACTAGATAGGGCAGATATTGCGGTTTCAAATGGACCTGCATGTAGCTCTGGAAATATTAAACCTTCTAGCGTGCTCAAAGCTATTGGATTGAGTGATGATGTTAATCTTTCAACTTTAAGAATAAGTTTTGGTAAAAATAATACCATTGAGGAAGTTGACTATTTAATAAAAACGCTAAAAACAATAGTTTGAAAGAAACTGTTATCATTGGAATGAGTGGCGGAGTCGATAGCGCAGTTGCTGCATCAGTGCTTAAAGATCAGGGCCATAATGTTGAAGCAGTATTCATGAAAAATTGGGATGAGGATGATACAGAATTTTGTACTGCTGCTCAAGATTATAAAGATGCTTTACAGGCCTGTGATACATTAAACATCCCTTTAAGATCTATCGACCTAACTAAAGATTATTGGGAAAAAGTATTTAAAATATTTTTAGAAGAATGCAAAGCTGGGCGAACTCCGAACCCTGACATACTCTGTAATAAAGAAATCAAATTCAAAGCTTTCCTCGATTTTGCATTTGAATTAGGAGCAGATAAAATTGCTACTGGTCATTATTCAATAATAGAGGAAAAAGATCAACTCTATCAGCTAAAAAAAGGAAAAGATATAAATAAAGACCAAAGCTATTTTCTACACAGATTAGATCAATTTCAAATTTCAAAGAGCATATTCCCAATCGGAGAGTTGAGCAAAGATGTTGTTAGAAAAAAAGCCAAAGACTTAGACCTTCTTAACTATGATAAAAAAGATAGTACAGGCATATGCTTTATAGGAGAAAGGAATTATAAAAATTTTCTGAGAAAATTTTTTGATGTATACCCAGGAGAAATCATTAAAGAAGATGGCGAGGTCATTGGAGAACATGATGGATTGATGTATTATACATATGGACAGAGGCAAGGTCTTGGAATTGGTGGCGGTCATGGCAAAAAAGAAGCGCCCTGGTATGTCTCTGATAAAATCATTGATGAAAATAGATTAGTTGTTGTTCAAGGTCAAGATCACCCATCTTTATTTCATACACATGTAAAAGCATCCAATGTGAATTGGATCTCTGGCGATGCCCCGGATGAAGATTTGAGTATTACAGCTAAAATAAGATATAGGTCAAATGATACCCCATGCAAATTAGAACATGATTCAAAAAATACTTTTATTGAATTTGAAAATCCAAAATTTGCTATTGCTCCTGGGCAATCAATTGTTTTTTATGCTGGTGACACATGTATCGGAGGCGGATACATTGAAACCAGGTCTAATAAAAATATGTCATAAAATAATAGGAAGTTATTTTTGGAACAAATATACTTGTGTTAAATTAAAATAGTATATGACAAGAATTTTATCAATTAAACTAATTTTACTTTTTACAATAAATATTGTTTCAGCACAATTCATTTCTGATCATATAGATAGAACTGTGCCGAATAACATTCACGGACAATTGAATTATAGTGATATGCCCCTTTTCAGTCCTGACAGATTTAGTTTTAATCAAGGATTCTCTATGTCCATGATGTCTTATGGATCAAAACCTACTTCTATTGCAAGCTATTCAAACAATGTAACTTACTGGGCAAGCAACAATCTTAAAATAAATGCAAATATTTTACTGTATGCGCCCACAGGTATAGATAAGATTAATAATAATTTTAGCCCACAGTTAGCTTATGATGCTGGAATTACATATAAACCATCCAAAAATTCATACATACATTTAAATTTTCAAAAACTCCCAAAACTTGGCATTGTAAATGGTTTAAATAATAGATCATTGATGAATAACCACTTTAATAATAGTAACTTTTTGCCAAACTAAAATTTTGCCTAAAAATAATAAAAACAAATCAGATGGGCTAGAAATAGCCCTTAACTCTGCAATTGCGATCTCAGGTGTTATTCTATTAGGATTTTTATATTCATTTTCTCAAAACCAATTACATGACGGTATTGAAATAGAGCCGACAGTTAACTACAATTCGTCCCAGCCTATACTTGCAAAAGATATCTATATTCAAAACCCGGTTGAAGACATAAAAGTTGAAGTACTAAATGGATGCGGAGTATCTGCTCTTGCTTTAAAAACGACTGAATATTTGAGAACAAAACAAATAGATGTTATCAATTCAGATAATGCTGATAATCATAATTATAAAAACACTTTAATCATTCAGAGAAATGAGAACGTAAAAAGTTTAAAAAAAATAGTTGAGTCTTTTGGAATGTATTTAGGCGATAGTACTAGAATAAAAATAATTCCTGATGAAAGCTTAGGAGTTGATGTTACTATAATCTTAGGAAAAGACTATACATCTTTCGCAGAATTGAACAATTATATTTCTGCAAGAAATTAATTTGTCCAATAAATCAACAATACAAAAACAATCTTCGGAGCTAGTTCAAAATATTGTTGATTGTGCGCTCGAAAAAAAAGCAGAAAAGTTACTTGTATTAGATGTCTATAACTTAACTACCCTTGCTGATTACTTCATTATTTGCTCTGCAAATACAGAGCCTCAAATAAAAGCAATATGTGATAACATAAGGAGAGGAACCCCTCATAAGCCCTGGCATATTGAAGGTTATGAAAAACTATCTTGGGTCTTACTGGACTATGTTGATGTTTTAGTTCATGTTTTTAGAACCGAAGAAAGAGAATATTATAACTTAGAGAAACTATGGGATGACGCGCCAAAGAAAGAATATGACTATTAAAACAATTACAAAAAACATAAAAGAAAATATTCAAAATTCTCTCGAACAATTTGATATTAACTTAAGCAAAAAGGATTTGAATTTGTCTCCGCCTAAGCAAGAATCATTTGGAGATCTGTCTTCTAACATAGCTCTGATCTTAGCAAAACAAATTAAAAGAAATCCTCTAGAAATAGCTGAAAAAGTATGTCAAGATCTTATAAATAGTAATATCGATTATATTAATGATATAACAGTGACTCCTCCAGGGTTTATTAATTTTATAATTGATAAAAAATTCTATCAAGATAATCTGAAATTGATTATAAAAAATGGTGTTGAGTTTGGAAAAGACCTTTCAGTAAAAAAAAGAATTGCAAATGTCGAGTTTGTAAGTGCAAATCCAACTGGGCCTTTGACAGTAGGACATGGAAGAAATGCGGTTATCGGAGATACTGTTTCAAACATATTGGAATGGCACGGATACGATGTAACAAGGGAGTACTACTACAATGATGCAGGAAAGCAAATGCGCACTTTAGGTAAATCAGTAGAAGCTCGCTATTATGAACTTCTTGATAAACCATTTGAATTCCCAGAAGATGGATATCAAGGAGATTATATTATTGAAATAGCTAAATCAATTATTGATCATTATGGCAAAGAACTTGAAAAGGAAGATAAAAAGTTTTTATCATACGCTGAGAAAATAATTTTTAAACAAATAAAAAATAGTCTTAATTCATTAGGGATTCAATTTGATACATTCGCTAATGAAAAATCTTTTTATGAATCTGGTGCAATAAAAAAGTTGTTGTCAGACCTTGAAGAAAAAAAATTAATATATGAAAAAGAAAATGCTACTTGGTATAAAGCTACAGCAGTTGGAGCTAGTCAAGATAAGGTTTATATAAAAAGCTCTGGGGAACCAACTTATAGATTACCTGATACCGCATATCATAGAGATAAAGTAGAAAGAAAATTTGATCTTATTGTTGATATTTTTGGTGCAGACCATACTGATACATATCCAGATGTACTATCAGCTCTTAGTGCTTTAGACATAAATACTGAGCATATAAAAATATTAATCTATCAGTTTGTAACTCTAATTAAAAATGGTGAAAAAGTTAAAATGTCCACTCGTAAAGCAGACTTTATTACATTAGATCATTTGATTGATGAATTGGGTTTAGACATTGTAAGGTATTTTTTTATTATGAGAAGTATGAATACTCATTTAGATTTTGATTTAAACTTGGCCAAAGACCAATCAGATAAAAATCCTGTTTTTTATTTACAATATGCTTTTGCAAGAATATGCAATGTCATTCGTCATGGAGAAAACCAAGGGTTTGAATTTTCTGAAGAATTTGATTCGTCTTTATTAAATGAGGTTAGTGAAATAAAACTATTAAAACTGATGGCCAACTTTCCAGTAATGATGAAAACCACACTAAAAACATTAGAGCCTCAAATAGTTGCAAACTACCTCCAAGACCTTGCATCCTCTTTTCATAAGTTTTATGGTAATTGTAAAGTTATCACTGAAGATAAAAAACTATCCCATGCTAGATTAGGCTTAATACATGGATCAAAAATAATTCTATCAACCGGATTAACTTTACTGGGTATAAGTGCTCCAGAAAAAATGTAAAAACTTTATTTTAATAATATCATTTTCATTCTTTTAACATTCTCCCCATCGCTTATCTGGAAAAAATAAACTCCTGAACTAACTAATTCACTTTTTTTATCATGACCTTCCCACTTAAAATGTTTTACTCCTGGTTCCTGATCATAAAATGACTTAGAAAAAATTTCTCTTCCAACAATGTCATAAATTTTAATTACAATATCGCTGGTTAAAGGAATTTCATACTTAATGGTGGTTTCATTATTAAAAGGGTTAGGGTAATTTTGAATAAGAGAAAATTTTTGCGGCAATACTTCCACATTGATTTTTTCCACACCATTTGATATTTCAGTTGAGACTGAATCAATAAATTTATATTTCATTAAAGATGAGATTGTTTTAAATGACCTATCTTTTAGCTTAAAAATGATTTTAGGTCCTAAACTATTTTTATCAGCTATGACAAAACTAGTAGAATTATAATTAGAATCAATTGCAGTGAAAGAAAACGTACTACTTTTTACATTACTAATAACAAGGTCATTGATATCAAAATTCGAATCAAAAAATGTAATTTCTGCACCATATGAACTATTAGGAATCGATAAGCTTAGTTTATCGCGTTCCCAATCTATTTTCACATCATCATTTTGACTATGATTAAAGGCAAAAACTGAGTCTGCTTGGTATTCATGGTAATACCATATCCACATTTTCCCAAACGCGACCAGGTCATTAAGCTCGAACTTATTATCTGGGGTAGGAAACAAATATGGTGGCGAGCCACTTATTGGTCCTAAATCTGTTTCAGATTGTAACCAACCTTGATTAAAAGCTAAAACATCTTCCACTGAAATCTTATAATCCCCATTCAAATCTCCCCAAAGTTTAGTTTTAAATATAATAGTATCAGTGTAATTCAATAAATTGAAAGCAAAAGCGGTATCTATATTTACAGTAATAGTTTCATAACTAGGAAGAATGTCGAGTATTGATATAATTATACCAGAATCTTGGATTGTTGAGGAGTAGTTAAGATTAGTATCTTGAGATGCGCTTACTCTAAAACCAAACTTTAAAATAGGTTTGTTAAACCCAATTTTTATCTGATCATTATTCAATACAGATAAAACTTGTAGCGAATCAAATAAAGGATAAATTGATTTTATGTCTGGTGCGGTATTATCAAACTCTACACCATCACTCTTAATTACAGCTGAAACATTTGTAGCAGAGTCTACAGCTCTTAGATATGCAAAATAACGTACATCTCGGTCTAGGTCTAAACCCTGAATTTGCATATTGTCTGAAAAGTTGGATCTTTGCCAATTTGCAATATTTATTGTATCATTATTAGTACCAATTGACGTTTCATAATAATCAATTGCTTGATTATCAGTAAAATCTTTCCATCGTATAAACAGCTGCGTAGAATCCGCGGTATAGTCAATATCATCATCTAAAAACCCATCCCATACATCTCCAGCAACCGGAGGTACTAAATCTATAGTTATTCCATTACCCCAAAGTGAATCAGATATGTTCCCTACATTATCCTCTAAATAAATTGATCCATAATACTTTGAATTGTTCTGCAAATTAATAGATGTTAATGATGATTCATCATCTCCACTAGCTATAGTCCAATTAACGACATCAACCAATCCAGAATCAGAACCAAGACCAATATATGCTCTTTTTATTCCAGATTCTAATTCAACTTTCTGCCAAGAAAGTTGTAGAGAATCTCCATGTTTTGAATATACTTTATCTTCGTTTATTGAACCTTCAAAAATTGCAGACAACTGTGGAGCTGTCTTGTCAAAATATATTCTATCAATAATAGTATCAGCTTGATTACTAGCAGAATCCAATGCAACCATGCTTAATAAAATTCTGCCATTATCATTCAAATTAGAGAATGAATAGTTATATGAAAAATTTTGATCAGCCCCATTCATTATAATACTATCTCCATCTACTGTGGTTGAAATAGATCTAAGCTTTTCATCAAGTACAAAACTAATTGTGCCTACATCATTCACCTTTGCTAAAGAATCACCATAAGTATTATTTGATAAAAATGATGCTTGAGTTATACGAGGTTTGGTTTTGTCAAATATAACTTTACTTTCATCCGTAGTTGTTTGAACGGGTGAACCGTTATTTCCAGCTTGGCTGCCAATGTCATAAAACAATATCTCTAGAGGCACGCTACCCTCAATATCAGATTCATCCATAATATAAAACCCAGTGTACGTAGTTGTATTTGGAACATTACTGACTTCAACAGAATTCTCTCCAATCTTTAAAGATGAAAATGGAGCTACGGCATCAGCAGGTGAACCAACTATTTTTAAAGGCTCATTTACTACAAAATAAACAAATACACTATCTCCAACTTTCGCCCATGAAGAGTCTTGATTAGATGAAAACATTTTCACCGAAACCATTTCTGGAGGACCAATGTCAATACTTACAAAACTATCATCCGATGTGGTGCTATCAGTCAAGCCAATATTACCTGGACAGTCAATGAAATCAATAGTAAATGGTAAAAAGCCTCCAGTAAGCATATCTGAATCTTGTATGGTGTAAGTAGCTGAATACACTCCTCCACTTTCTGTAACTGCAACAGAAGCACCTGACATTACTACATCCGCAGATGAAAGTGGTTCAACTGATTCAAAAGTAAGTGTTACTATATCACCTAATACGGCTATTGATGAATAACTATTGTTTGACCCTATATGTACATAATCAAGTATAGGTAAAGTTTGATCAAGATTTACACTAGAACCATCTGTTGTAGTTATAATATCATCACTTACATTTCCAGTAAGATCTGTAACCTGAATTAAAAATGACACATCTCCTTCAGTGTCTTCTGATGTTAACTGATAATCGATTCTATAGTTGTCAGATCCCTCATTTATAACTAAAACTGTATCACTCATAACAATAGCAAATGTAGATAGCAAAGGCTCTAGGCTGGTAAAATTTATTGTAATAATATTTTCTGCTTTTGCTATCGATCCAGATGAGCAAAGATTATCTGAAATAATAGTAACAGGACTAAGTGTTGGCTTTGTTTTATCAAAAACAACTTGGGAAGCATCAGTAGTAGAGTTATTACCATTTAGTGGATTACCTTGTGCATCGATAAATGAAATTTCAAACTCTATAACACCTTCAGAATCACCTTCATCCATCACATACACTGCTAAGAACTGATTACCACCTAAGCTTGTAATTATTGCATTCTGACCAGATATAGTTGCTGTAGTATCAATCAGATTTTCACTGGTCGTAAATGAGACCGAAACTGTATCTCCTACCTTAGCTAAAGCAGTATTATTATTACTTGAAAGAATTGATATCGGCGTAATACTCGCAGGAGTCTCATCAATTAAGATTTCAATAATACTTTGTGAGCCTTCAGTGATATTTCCAGGGCGGTCACTCATCACAGCTTTAACATAAATTCTCTGGCCTTCTGAAAAACCTGTTAAGCCTTCAATGAGTGTACTTGAGACAGAAATTATTTTATTTGCATTTATTTCATTTGAAAGAATAGTGGAGATAGAGCCAAGAACTTCGAAGCTATTAGATCCAACCTTGCCATAAAGCTGGACAGTTCCGTTTTTTAAAGTAGTATCATTTGCAACAGGGATAATGATATCCATTCCTGTATTTGTCAAATTCCACATCCCATCTACCTGATTACCACCCGTAGCTTTTAGCAGACCAACGGTAAAATCTGCAGGAGGAGTTTTATCAAAGATAACTTTTGTGTTGTTTGTTGAAGCAGTAATTGGAGTTCCTTCGTTACCCGCAAGATCTGAAAATTGAATCTCAAAATTTGCTTCGCCTTCTATATCAGAATCATTAGGGACATAAATAGCTTTATAATTATTGCCTTGAGGATTTGAAACAATAGAAGTTTGATTTAAAATAGAAACCGTTGGGATTAAAATCTCTTCATTTGATGTAAAAGATATTATTATTGAATCGCCAACTTTTGCCCAAGCAATATCTGCATTATTTGAAGCAGCATTTACATTTGTAAGTTGTGGTGGAGTTTTATCGTAGGTCACCTGAGAACCATCAGTAGTACTACCATAGCTACCTGGATTCCCCATGTAATCAGTAGCATTTATTATAAAATCAAGAACTCCTTCAGGTTCTGAGCCTGTCAAAGTGTATTCTGCTTTAAATTGCTCTCCTCCTACATTAGAGTCTATTGCACCATTACTTTCAATTAAACTTTCAGTAGAAATTATATCTTCATCATAAGACATGGTCAAAGTAATAATATCACCAGTTTTTGCATAAATTGAATTGGAATTGTTTGAAATAATATTGACTAAAGTAGGTTCATTTGCTATTAAATCTATCTCTAAAACCATAGCGCTTGTATCGCCTAGAGACTGATTACCTGACTGGTCATATAACACGGCAGATATCATTGCATTTTCTCCATGTTGATACCCAGCGACATTAGAAAAATTATCTGATGTCCCTGAAATATTTTTTTGATTCGCATTATAATCAGCCAATGTTATCTCTTGAAAAGAATCAAAAGTTTCAAATTCACTGGTGCCAATTTTTGCTCTTAGTTTGTAATTAGATCCAATAATAACTGTATTATCATAAACAGGGGATGAAAAATTAATTGGAGAATTCAAAGTTGTAAAAGATGCGCCATTTAATGTTCCATCTATCTGATTACTTGTTTCATCACTAAGGTTAAGCCCTGACGATTCATCAGCCTTCCAATAACCTACCAAACCGTTTTCATTTCCCTCAAGAGAAATACCTTTATTCCCCTTGATCTGAGAGCTTGAGCGGGACGTGTTCCAAAGCCTGACTTCATCTATGTTGCCACTAAAATAATAATCAGTCTCGCCTTTATTAAATGACCCTATATGTAAATCCCCAGAGTTATCCGCCCAGACAATTGAGCCAGAAATATTTTTTTCTTCTGCTAAGGTTCCATTCTTATATAAACTGAGCTTCGATCCATTATAGGTTGCTGCAAGATGCGTCCACTGCCCTGCGGGCGCTGAAGCATATGGTAAGCTGGTCCATTGAGACACTGAATTTGATTGAGTTTTTATAAAGAATCTCCAGCCAGTAGCATAATAAGCAAAACCATAACCGTATTGACTGCTCCCATCTTTACCAAAACTAATTATACCTCTATAATTATCTGAACCTGTACTGTTTGGCTTTATCCAAGCCTCTACTGTGAATTGGTTTGAGAATTTATAAATTGAATTTCCACTTACCACAACTCGATCATTCACTCCATCAAAGGCTACTGAATTACCCTGAAAATAATTAAAATCAATCACAGCAGAATCTTCAGGTACTGTCACATCAATATCTAAACCAGTATTTGTACTATTCCACTTACCTGAAAAAACATTCCCTCCTTGAGTAGTTACTATATCTGCAACATCAAATGGTGGTGGTGGAGTTCTATCAATCGTTACTCTACTATCATTAGTCGTATTTTTAACAGTAGCACCATCAATTGCACCATCCAAAGCAGTAAAATCAATGGAAAATGTCAAAGGCCCATCATCATCAAAACTATTTACAATGTATTGAGTGGAATATGCATTCCCTCCTTGCGGGACAACAACTGTCTCAGATCCGTTAATTTGTACATAAGGCAATGTAAGAAGATCTTGCTCACTAGTAAAACTAAGTGTGACCTCATCTCCTTCAACAGCAGACTGATTATCTGTCGAATTATTGGATTGGATGTTAACATAAGATAGTTTAGGTAGAGTTATGACTTTAACGTTGTCGATAATCCATGCATCTATAAAATATGAGTCTGTGCCATAAGCTCTCCATTTCAGTTTTAAAACTCCAGATTCTGTGTCCACAATAAAAGTTTCAGTTCTTAAAGTCGCATCGAAATCTTGCCCTGCACCTACTCCTCCAACTTCATATTTTAGCATCTCTACCCAACCACTTCCGCCATCTGCTTCGATAGCCATACCATTTATATGAGCCGTAGGATTATCCCAATAATCTAATGAGAATGTAAACTCTACCATTACAGCTGTATTATTACCAACATTGATATCGGGGCTTTGCAAACTTAATTCATACGAGGTCTCCAAAGCAGATTGAGGATCGTTAACTGCCTCATCAGGATGTGTGCTCCCAATGTAAACATTATTTGGCAAGGGTATTCTAGGGAAATAATGAAAAACTGCTGCAGGCGGAGTAAACCCTTGTTCAAACTGAAAATCGCTAGCAACTCTCCAATTATTTTGACCGAAAGAAGTATAGACCTCCCCTGTTTCAGGGTCTATATACTGGTCAAAAGTCCATCCAGATGGCCAAGTTCCTTCATTGTCAAATGTTTCAGTAAATAATACATCTGCCTGTAGGTAAAAATTCCAAAAAAGAACTGCAACAAAGAGCTTTTTCATCATTGAATAATTATGGAAGCTTCCCTAGTGCCATTGATAGGTATGAAATTTTCATCAAATTTGACTATTTCACATAATGAAGTATCATAGCTAACAGTACTAGTACCAGTTGATTTTGGCTTGAACCAAATTTCTGCAATATGAGTTACGCTATCTATTGATACATCAGAAGTACTTAAATAGTATGCATATATATCTAATTGACCCGAATTTTCTGTGTAGGTGAAAAGCGGTGTTGTCCTATTTGAGTCCGTCATACTTCCTGGTCCAATCCATCCAGGAGCCAGAGAGTCAATTTCTAGCATAGAGTTGTCATATTGTATGTTTAGATGTGCCCCTGAAAAAGAAATAATTGATGTATCAGAAAAAACTATATACGCACCTAGTCTAATAGTATCTGTAAGTGTTTTAGTTTGCTGTTTTGGGAAGAAGACTAAGGATGGTGGATAAACACCTAATTCTTCATTTGCCTCGTTGTCATTTGGATTATCTAAGTTATTATCATAAATAGTACAACTTAAAAAACTAAGAATTAAAATAACTGTAAAATAAAGACGCAAATGACCTGTTATTTTTGTTTTGGGATCGCAACATCCCATTTTTGAATAATATCTTTTTTAGGTCTTGGGCCAACAATATATGCATGTATACCATTAATTAACCACAACGAACCTGATGCTATGCTAGTATAAATTAAAGCTGAATTATATTTTTTGTGTTTTTCCCACTCACTATTTGATAAAACTCTATATTTATCAAATTCGATTTGCTCAGAAGATTCTTCATATAATTTTGAGTATTTTTTGAATTCTTGCACAGACTTATTGTAATTCAAATAACTGACTAAAACAGACGTTAATAGAACTGACTCCAGTCCAGAAAAAACAATTCCTGAATTATATGCATCAGAATAAAACTGACCCCAACCTGGTAATAATAATGACCTTGCCATAGCACCTTCAGGTGTTTTATCTTGAATGATTTGAGATGGCTCATTGTAGAGAACCTGCTTCCTTTGACTGACCCATTCTTTATCTACTTCTCTGAAAACATCCCCGATCCAAAGTTTCAATTCATTCATCTGTCCTTTATAATAATTTGTAATATCCACTATTCTTCTTTTTATTAATCCGCCTGACCTTGTATTGAACATTTGCCCTTCCAGCATAAATCTATTGCTATCTCCGCTAATTTGATGAAAGAGTATATAATCAACATCAAGCTCAGACCCTAGGTCTTTCACTAAGAACATTCGCCCTGATGCAGGATTTGTTAAACTGTCTAATGAGCCCAAAAAAGGATTAATATTTTCCCCTTTTACAAACTTTTTACTTGGGAAATGATTTGCTACTGATGTACCAATTAAATCTTCATCATATTGATTAAAAATTAAAATCGAAGGTTTCTCAACATTTGAATAGATTACCTCAATAGAAAAAAATATCAAAAAAAGAAATTTCATTGCATTACCTAAGGCTGAATAATCACGCCTCTTTTTAAATAGTACTGAAATGTGAGCGGCTGATCTGCAACAATAGTCTGTTCATCAATAATATCACCTAGTCTATACACTCTTAGCTTATGATCACCTGCTTCAAGTTTCATTTTTATAGCATCTTCTGTCCACCTATGGTCATCATTGAGTTCGAAGATTAAACCTGCTTCATCAGTTTTAAATTTTATATCGTAAACGGGATTCATAAAAAAATCTAAATTAACAGATTTTGAAGGGTTTACATTTAGTTCATAGGAAATTGGAGCAAAACCTTCTTTATTAATTTCAAAAGTATGAAATCCTGATATTATCTTCTTTCCTAAGATCGGTGTCTTACCTATTAACTTCCCATCAATAGACACTTCAACTCTCTCTGGGATGGTATTTATATTTAAGAGAACCTCAGTTTTAGGAAAACCCTTACCCACTATCTTCTCCTCTTTTTTATCATTGGTAGGAAGAGAATCACTCTCATTCTTTAAAACTAAATTAAGATTATCATTAATTTTTAATGATACTGAGTCAACATTAATCTCATTAATTAAGGGTGGTTTTTTTTCAATAAGCTCAGGCTTAGGTCTTTTAAACATAAACCCACCTTGCCCAAAAGTATATGAGCCTACCAGAGCGAGAATAAACAGTTTATAATGCATTATTGTTAGGCTCTTGTTCTTTAAAAATATTATCAAAAAATAATAGATCAGTATCTTCTCTATCTAACCAACCACTCATTTTGACTCTATTCCCAGATGAAACTAAAATTTCTATTGTTCCATAGTATAGACTTTTTGAAACTTGTTCCACGGCAATAGGCTCACCTTTCGGCAATAAAAAAAGTGTAGATCCACCAATATGAGGTTTATCTCTGAAATGCACATTAGATTTATTAGTTATATACAAGTTTCCTAGATCCGCTAACTCTTGGCTCGGCCCAAGGCCTATATCAACCTTTAAGTTTTTTGTGTCTTTAAAACTTATATCTCTACGAAATGGAGAAAAAATTAACTTTTCGCCAGCGATGATCCTTAGAGCTTCTTCATCTTTGTATTCTCCCGAAATAGTAAGAATATATTCTCCATTATTTTTTGAATAAACTTTTTGCAGTAGTTCATTCCCTAAAAATATAGATACATCTATATCCGGTAATATTTCATCAGTAAGCGTATTTGAGACTAAACCTGCAATAGTTAGAGGCTGCTGCACAATGTGAATAGGGTCGAGAAAAATTTCTCCAAAATCAACTCCTTCAAATGTTACTTTTTTACTACTGAAATCAGGATGATGAGGTATAATAAGGATAAAATTCTTTCTCCCCTCAGTACTTAGTACTCCTTGAGGTAAAAACGCTCTTGCTAGTTCAGTGGTTTTACTTTTAATTGTAATTAATGGATTTATACTGTCTCCATTAGCAAAAATTTGATATGATAATTCCTCTGGAACTATTCCAGGGAATACTAAAGGTGCTTTTATATCAATTTCCCCGTATTCATATGACACGGACACCATTGGCTGTCTATAATTATATATCACCTCTGGATAGCTCGATGTTTTCATAGATGAACATCCGGTTAACCATATTATAAAGGCAACACTAATTAGGATCAAATTTCTTTTAGAGAAAACTAAAATAATATTATACCTCAGATTGTAAATTAAATTGTACTTATTTTATCCGCGCAAAAAGCGAATCTAATACCTTTTTACCATTGCTACGTAGTGCATTATGTTCAAAAAATTCTGTCTCCCACACAATCATATTTGGTATGATATCAGCTAATTCCATAGAGAATTCTCTATCAACATACATATCATTTGTATAGACTGCAGCAGCAATAGGTACTCGATTTTCCCTTAATTTTTCTTCATCATATAATAAAGGCCAGTTTTGTTTTTTTGCAAGTATATCAGCTGCCTTTTTAAAGGGCATTAAAGATTTATAATCATCTAACATCCAAGGGTATAACATCTCTCCCGTGAAAAAGAAATCGCCATTTTTATCATACATAAATTCTGGATATTCTTTTAATATACGTTGTGCAGACCATTCAGTTGAAAAGCCTTGAGCATAGCATGCTTCATGAAGAACCGTAAAGATAGGATTCGTATCAAAAGTTTGTAAGGAAAAGACTTGTTTCAAAAAGTATTCAGATAATTTTCCATTAACGAACGCTCTTTCAAATAGAAAATTAAGTGTCGCCATGCCATCACTAAAACCTAGGTTAAGCCCAAGTTGTTGAAATCTCCTTAAAGACAAAATATCTCCATTAGGAAGTTTTACATCATTTTCAGAAATAAAATCTGCAATTTTTTTAGCATTGATCTTCGCCTGAGGGAAAATTTCATAAAATAGCTTATTCTTTTTCAATACTCTTTTATAGGTCGCACGGTATATTTCATCTGGATGAGCATTTAATGGCGGAATTCCTCCTGTAATAAATACTTTATCTAGACGCTCAGGGAAAAAGGATAAATAATTCATAGCGCAAAAACCCCCAAAACTTTGACCTAGAACAGACCATTTGTTAACACTAAATATATTTTCTCGAATGTACTCTGCATCTCTTATGATATTATCTGCCCTAAAAAATGATAAATATTCAGCTAGATACTTGTCTTCCATGTTTTTAATTGATTCTGAGCATATAGGCGAACTTAGACCAGTTCCTCTCTGGTCAATTAATAATACATTATAATCCTTAGTAGCTCTTTTTATCCATCCAGAATCACTTATTGGCCTAGGAGATTCATATCCCGGACCGCCCTGAAAAAAAATCAAGTACGGTAAACTTTTTTGAATACTTTCTTGTCTTGAAACTTTTCTAATAAAAATATTAATCTTTCTATCTTCGGGACTATCATAATTTAGAGGGACCTCTATATTATGATCAGTTATGACCATATTCTCATATTTATTCAAATTTACGTTCATTTATGGGTCCTTAATCCTGGATGACTTTTTTAATTCAACATTACAAATAACAAATAATATTAAATTACTATTTAATGATATATAATTTTTAGAAATATTTATAACTCCCCCAAATGTAGCACATGCCCCAAAAAGATTTACTTCTATTAAAAAAGGTTAAAGATTCTGATAAAAATGCATTCAAAGAACTTTTTTTTAGTTATCATGACACGCTTTTCAGATTTGTATTATACAAAATACAAGATGATGACATTGCTGAAGACATTACTCAGGAAACGTTTTTGCGTGTTTGGAATACGAGGCATAAACTTAAACCTAATAAAGCTTTTTTTTCTTTAATTGCCAAGATAAGTACAAATTTATGCTATGACCACTTTAGGCACGCTGAGGTCAGACAAAGACATGAATCGCTAATCCCAGTAGAACAAAATAAAAATACCAATAAACCGGAAGAAGAAATTCTAGGCAGCTCCTTAGAAAACGAAATTCAAAAAATTGTAGAACATGACTTACCAGAAAAATGTAGACAAGTTTTTATTTTGAGTAGAGTAGAAAATTTGTCAAACAACGAAATTTCAAAAAAATTAGGCATAAGTATTCGAACTGTTGAAAATCAAGTTTATAGGGCTATCAAAATCTTAAGAAAAAAACTAAGAAATTACATGTGAGTAAAACTCTCTTAACTATCGTTAATAACTATACAAATGTTAAAACTAACTAAAAAAGAGAAATTGATATGGGATTTGTGCTCAAAGATAGAGTACAAAAAAGCACCTTCTAAGCAAGATGTTTGGATGCGTTTAGAGCAACAAATTGAAATTTCAGCTCAACCTCAAAAAATAAAAACATATAAAATTCCGATCTTTAAAAGAACTTTACTCCCAAGGCTGATAACTGCGTTTTTTATTACAATATTAATTTCCATCCCAACTATAAAAATGCTTAATACTGTAAATATCTATTCAAGTTATGGTCATAAAACAAAAACTGTTTCATTGAACGATGGTACAAAAGTTCATTTGAATGCTGGCACTACATTATCATATTCAAAGAATTTTAATTCAACTAGCAGAGAAGTAACTTTAAATGGAGAAGCTTATTTTGAAGTTGAAAAAGGCTCTAGCCCTTTTATTATTTCAACCGACCTTGCAAAAGTGACAGTACTTGGAACAAAATTCAATGTGCGTTCAAGAGAAGATGGATTTGAAATTGGAGTTAATGAAGGTAAGGTAAAAATTGAAAATAAAACGAAATCTATAGATCTAAAAAAAGGTGAACAGGTTGATATCAGTATTGACCAACCAAAAATAATCTCTGTCTCTAAAGTTTCAAATTTTTATCCAGGGTGGAAAAATAACAAACTTATTTGTGATAACAGCTCTTTAGAAAAAATTTGTAAAGAACTTGAACGCAGGTATGATATAAAAATACAATTTCAAGATAACCTACAAAAAAACACAACTATTTCAGGTATTATTGATTTAAGCCCAAATAATTTAGATTCTGTCCTTAGCAGTATATCGCTATTGTCTAAGCGAAAGTTTAAATTACAGGGTGACTCTTACATCCTTCTTTAAAAATATAGCAATACTCTCGTTATTAATTTTCTCCCATATAAAGAGTAACAACCCGCAAGTCTCAATTTCTTACAATAATATTGCTATTGATAAAGCTCTTCAAAAAATAGTGACTGATTATGAAGTGCCAATTATATATCCATCAAAAATAGCTAATCAATATGTTTCAATAGACTGTTATGACTGTGATCTAGAAACAGTATTAAACATAATATTATCTAAAATAGATTATGATTGGAAAAAAATTGGGAATCAATACACAATATTTGAAATAGATGATGTAAAGTTTAATGTAACTGGCAGAGTGTATGATAAGAAATCCAATGAGACCATACCGTACGCAAACATCTATATCCCACACTTAAACATTGGGACAGCCTCAGACAATGAAGGATTTTTTTCGCTATCAAACATTGAATCAAAAATATGTACTTTACTCGTTTCTTACATAGGTTATGAAACTCACAAACAAGTGTTAACAAGATTAAAAAATGAAAATATCTTCTTAAATATATTTTTAAACCAAAAAGTACTGAAATCAAAAAATATCTTTATAAGGGGGGTCGCGAGAGAATTCCTAAGCATAGCAAAAGATCCTGGTAAAATATCTTTTTCTCCAAGGCATGTATCAACACTACCAACAATAGGGGAAATTGATATTTTTAGATCTCTTCAATTACTACCTGGAATTAATGCAGGGTTAGGAGGAAATGCAGAATTATACATTCGCGGAGGGCGTCCTGAACAAAATTTAATTTTAATTGATGGTATGTCTTTATATCAAGACACCCATATGTTTGGTTTTTTAAGTAGCGCTCAAGCAGCATCAATTAAGGATGTACAGGTTTATAAAGGTGTTTACCCTGCAAGGTACGGAGGTAAGATTTCAGGATTGTTAGAGATAACAAATAAAACTGGTAGTAATTATGGAACTAAAGCAAAAGTTTTCACAAACTTTACCATAAATAGCGCTCAGCTTGAAATGCCTATTTCATCAAATGGAAGCTTCATATTAACAGGAAGAATATGTAATGATATCGTACCCACCAATCTCTATTCTTCAATTAAAGATTTTATAATTGGAGATGATAATTTTAACCTAATAAGTCTCTCAGCTAATCCAAACCAATCTTCAAGTTATGCACCTAAATTTAATTTTCAAGATTTTAGTGCTGTAGCGACCTATATGATTAACCCTATGAACAACGTATCATTCACTTTAATCCATGGGGAGGATAACATTGATGAGAAAAGGGAATTCTATGGTTTTGAAGATATTTTACGTTATGGCTCCTCAAAAATAGAGGAAGATACAGATTTATCTAATTCCGGAGGAATAGTGAAATGGACATATAATGCGAACCCAAAGTGGAACATTAAATTTTCTTATGCAAATACAACATACTCAAGCAAGCATTATTCAAAACTATATGATATTTCCTCACCTATAGATGAGCTAGCTCAATCCATACAAGAGCGTAATACATTTAATGATGAATCAATCAACATTTACCAAAATATTAGAATGATAAAAAATCATATGATCCAATTCGGATATAATAGATCCGATTACAATATAAATTTGAATAATATTAGGTCTTTGAGCGAGGTTTCAGAAAAAAGCAATGCCTCTCAGCAATCTCTTTTACATTCAACATTTTTTGAAGATATTTGGACCCCAAATAAAAAATTACGTTTAGTTCTAGGACTAAGAAATACATTTTTTTCTGAAAAAAAAATGAACTATTTAGAACCTAGACTTTTTGGTACATATAAAATAAGCCCTTCTTTAACTATTAAAGGCGCCGCTGGTAAAAATAATCAGTTCATTCATCAATTTAATAATTCATTCGGTACAAGAAGCTCAAATAGTACTTGGATAATATCAGGTAAAAGAGTTCCTATTGTACGTTCATCTAATTCTCAGATAGGTATGCACTTGAAAAACCATTTTAGTGAGGTCAGCTTTTCGTTGTATACTAGAAAAAGTGAAGGACATTTTAACTTCGAAGAATATTTATCACCAATGAATATATTATCTGATGATAGTGACATAAATAGCGATTACTTGTTTGAGAACGAGGGCAGAGAAAAAAGTGATGGAATAGAATTGTTATTGAGGAGAAAAAACAAATCAATCAATGGGTGGATCTCCTATCATTATAATAAAACAAATTACTCATTTAATAATATCGATAATGGAAAATTTTATAAAGCTGATCATGATTTTACCCATGAACTAAAAACAGTTTTAATTACTTCTATACTCGATTGGAATCTTACCGCCAGCTGGTCTTACTCTTCTGGAAGGTCATTCACAAACGAAGACTATATTAACATTACTACTGATTTTAAAGTAGATATTGTTCAAGGCAAAAAAAACACATTACGATTGCCACCTTCACATCATCTTGATATTAGTATATCAAAAGATTTCAATTTGAAATATTTTAACATTAATTCAGGTCTTTCCATTTATAACGTTTACAACAGAAAAAATATTAGTCATAAGAGGTACAACCCTTTTTCATCGGGGAAAATTATATCTAATGTTATGATGCTTGGAATAACACCAACGATATTTTTTGAAATTAACATTTAATGTGGAGGCGGGGAGAATCGAACTCCCGTCCGAAATAGTTTAATGAAAAACTTCTACATGCTTAGTCTTCTAATTATTTTCTTACTCTTTTTTCTATTAGAGACCCAAATCAAAAAGAGCCAGCCTATTATATTTCATTTCAAATTCATAGGCGGATTTGAAACTAGCTTGTATTGATGACGCTCCTTTAAAAAACTACAAGCGAATTAATTAAGAAGCGGGCTACCTCAATTAAGCTGCAGCCATATAGCCATAATCGGCATATATTGTTTTTATCAGATGATTAAGGAGGGTACTGAAATCCTCCGCATGCGATTTGGCATCTTACATATCTCGTCGAATGCCGGTCGCCCCCATTTTCAAAAAACAAAATATCTAAAAACAAGAAAAGGCTTCAAACGCCAACCCGAAGCCTTCTCTTCACATACAAAAACTATCGTATGTTTCATTTATCAGCCTCTTCCTTTAAAATCTTTTTTTAAAAAAACTTTGTCAAAAGAGAC
>JAYPIC010000010.1:0-10185 GCA_038127595.1 bacterium
CGCCAGTAGAACCATTCCAACTTTTATAAGCATTAGCGGCGTCATCCCAGACATATACTGTGGATGCAATATTAGTCTTTGATATTAAATCCCAATCTATTGTTGAAGAGTACGGGTTACCTGCGAGACCCCAATCACCACTGCCAATACTACCATAGGTAGCATCAGAACTATTTTCCGTGCCACTTACATTAATTGTTGCAGGAAGATCTGCAGTACCATCATTATCTGTATCCTCAAATACATAGACTAAAAATCCTTGTCCAGCAGCAATAGAGGTTCCTGAAGTTGAGATATCACTAAGTGCTGTCCAGCTCTGTCCAGAAACATTTAGAGTCCATACATTAGCACTCGCGCCAGTCACATCAGCGCCAGTCATTCCTTGAGTCCAAAGGTTAGTTAGTAAACTTCCTAAGACTTGCCCAGAAACAGGGGAAGAGAGCATGCGAAAACCTGAGTTACCAGAAATTGAGGTGCCTAGTATTTTAGAGTTGGTCCAATCTGAACTAGCATCCATGTTGGTCATGGTGCCATTATTATCATTGCTGGTAAGATCAAGGACGGATGTTCCTCTACCATCATTAAAATTATAGTAGGCAACTAAATTACTTTCGTTGCCAACAAGTTCTTTGTACATATTATCTTGGATCTCCGCTTGCGTACGAACATCATCCCAAATACGAACCTCATCAATTTGGCCATCCCAAATCCTAGCTGCCTTACCAATAAGAGTATTAGCGCTTTGAAATACAGTATTATCTGTCCCTGTATCTTCTAAAATACCATCTAAATATAATTTTATATCACCTGATGAGCTCCTTGTAGCGGCAAGATGATGCCAATCACCATCATTAAAGTCTGTTGGGGCATAAGCTTTATTAGCACCACTTTTCCAATAAATGAAATTACCTGACGCTATTGCCAATTTAAATCGGTTGGTTCCAGTAGTGCTTTGGCTTATTAAAGCTTTTGTACTTGCGCCAGTGTATGTAGTTTTAGCCCAACACTCTATAGTATATGCTTGCGAAGCATTTGAGGTTGAAAGTAAGCCAGATCCCAAATCTACATAATCATCCGTGCCATCAAAATCTAGTGAATAATCTTGTGCAAAAAGGGTGTTGGATACCCAATCACTGCTCGCATCCATGTTGGTCATGGTACCATTATTTGAATTAGAAGTTAGATCAGTTGCGGTGGTACCGCTACCATCGTTAAAGTTATAGTAAGCAACTAAATTACTTTCACTTCCAGATAGCTCAGTATGCATACTTGCTTTGATTTCAGCTTGGGTTCTAACATCACTCCAAATACGAACTTCATCAATTTGGCCTTGGAACAGGGCGTTGGATGTAGAAAATCTGGAACCAATAGTGACTGGATGACTGTTATCGTTTGGAGTAATCCACGAACCTGATGTCGTTCCTCCAATATCTTGGCCATTAAGATAAACCTTTAGTGTAGAAGTACTGCCACTACGAGAATGCACAGCGGCGATGTGGTGCCAGGTATCAGAAGAAATAGTAGCATTTTGCTGGAGGTAAGGGCCACTTCCTTGTCCAACATCAAAATATACCTGGTTATCCTTTAACATTAAGATGTATTCTTCATTTGCATCTGTAGTGCCTTTACCAACAAGGCTCATCCAACCAGAGCCTGAAACTTTTTTAAACCAAGCAGTAATGGTTATAGCACTAGTGCTGGTCAAGGATGCATCATCTGTAATCTGAATGTAATCGTTACTTCCATCAAAATCTAAAGCGTTGTTTTGAGCAGAAAGAGGGGTTAAAAAAAATAAAGGTATGAACACCTTTATAGCCAAACTGCTAAAAATTAGCAAGCCCTTCATAGTAATTCCTTTAAATTGCTTTTAAAAACAACTAACAAATAGTTATGTGTAAAATACATAGCAATTTATTTTAACATCCATTTAAATATTTTCCTAAGGAGATTCTTTAAGTTATTGTTCATATTTAACTTCTAAAACAAGAAGATTAGTTTAGTAATTTCATAGACATACATCTAGCTTAACCATTTATCTTTGTTTATAACAAGTCAAGCCCATACATATTAGCTTATCAGTTTATGAGTCTTTCTTGTTATTGTTTGGTCTTTCTTATGAGTGGACTTCTAGGAGGACTAAGAAGGCTAAACTCTTCTCTTTGCCTCTCAAGTTCATCCTTTAATGACCAAGGTTTGTTACAGAACTTGCATTGTCCTTCTCCATAGGCATTCCACCTGATGGAGTTGTCTTTGTTGCAGTGTTTACATGTGTTCATATTTATATCCTTTATAGTTAGTTAGTATGGCTATTAGTTAGATACCCTAAAGAATTAGAGATTTAATTGGTATATAATCACTCCTTACACCCTTGATTACTAGGGGGGTAAACAATGATAGGTTCTTATAACCTAGGGGGGTTAGCACCATTAAGGATCTCATCTTTTAGGGTGTTATTTTTCTTTTTAAATCTTGTTTTTCTACCTACAGCATAATCTTTTACTTTGGGAATCTCGTGTTCCCAGCTTTCTTTTGGGTATCGTTTCCATCTCATTTTATCGTGTGCTACACCATCAACCCAGAGAAGTTTATATTGGTTCATATCACCTCTAGCCATACCACCACGATAGGTGACCTTTATAAATCCTACTTCGATAAGTTTATTCCTAGCGTTTATATAAGTCTGGGAAGCACCAAGCTTATTGAATTTGAATTCTGCTTCGCTAAATGAAATCTCTCCATTCTTTATGAAAGTTCTATTTTTACTCTTCCCTGTCCATCTTAATTCAGTATAAAAACACATCATTAAGTTTCTTGCAGAAACATTAAGAGCTTGATATGCTTTAGACCAATACAGTCTTTCATACATTGTAAAGTAGAACCGTTTACTTCCAATAGGCTTCATTGCTCACAACTTCCTAGTAGGCTCAGGGTTTTCTTCATAATATTCTTTTATGGTATCAACTATCGCCTTTGAAGGTCTCTTACCAAAACGGTAGGGGTAGAGTGCACATTGTATCACTGTACAAAGTCTTATCTCTTTGCATGAACCAGCAGTACAATCAAGGCATTTCTCCCTGATTGATTTGATGGGAGTATTTATTACTTTTTTCATAACCCAAGCTTATAAAAAGCTGGAGAGTGAGGTCGGAGCGACCAAGGAGTATTTTAATGTTTTAAGGAGTATTTACCTGTTCTTTTTGAATAATTGAACACATCTCCAACTCTTGGAGAATCTTTAAAATAATTTGATAGTTTCCCTGTGCTGGTTAAATCTAATACTCTTGCCATCTCATAGTAGGAAAGTCCATCAAGCTCATCAGTTAGGTTCTTAAAAAGAAGCTTTACGACTTTAGATTGGTTTCTTCTTAGTATGTATAGATTGTTATCTACATTAATTCTTGAGAAATCCTTATTTGCAAAAAATGAACCTTTACTCCATTCCATTAGAGAAAGTTTTTGAGGTAATTGAAAGTCATTTGTTCCATACCAATTAACAAAATGGTCAAGAGTATTGGATAAGTACTCAAGTTGATTTTTTCTTTTAGTAGAAAAGGGATTCTCATCTAAAAGTTTTTTTACTTCTTCAAGGGATTGAATAATATAAATGACTTGTTCATCATTATGTTTTTTACATTTATCAAGAGTGTGAGCACCTAAGTCATGATCATTAGTAACTAAAACATGATTAAGCTTTTTCTCAATGTTTAAAATTATATCAGTAACTTGAAGTAGTTGGACTCCTCGCGCATCAATAATATCAAATAATGTGTAAGGCCCAAGATTCATAATGAATAATCTAAAACATATTTTAGAATGGGAGCACACAGTTTACCAACACCCATACCCCATCAGATTTCACACTATGGGGGTTCACTTTCGTTGAAATCTAATGTGGCTGTGTGTTGTTTGCCCCTACTTGCTATTAGCAATGCAAGTGATATGCAAGCAGAACTGTGTATATTCTTGTGTTTAATGAACTAATTAACCGACTGTTTTACTACAGCTATACAAAGTAAAAAGCCTCACTACTCCTCAAAGAAACAAGGCTTAATTAAAGTACCGCGGAAAGGGCTCGAACCTTCACGCACAAAGTGCACCAGATCCTAAATCTGGCGTGTCTACCAATTCCACCACCGCGGCATATATAAAAATTACAAAAAAGGGGCATGATTATCTGCCCCTTTTTTATAACTATTAATATCTAGACTATTTCATCAAAACCATCTTTTTTGTAAATACCTTACCACCTGCGGTTAACCTATAAAAATACATTCCAGCACTTAAAGTATTACCAGCATCATCTCTTCCATACCAAGCTGTAATTTTTCTACCAGCAGTTTCATTTTGATTTACAATAGTTTTTACCTTTTTACCAACCACATTATAAATAGATAGATCCACAAACCCATCCACAGCTAAGTCATAATTGATAACAGTCGAAGGATTGAAAGGGTTAGGGAAATTGTCGTGCAATTGAAATTCTGCAGGGACGTAAGCGTCTGTAGTAGATGAGAGATTTACGTCAGCAAAAAGTCCTAGTCCTTGAGATATAGCTGTAATAGAATTAGCTCCTGCATCTCCTGCACTAACTTCATGAAATAGTAACTGCACATTAGGGTTTTGTATATTCTGACCCATTTGAACATTAATTTTTATTACAGGCCCATCGCCCGCTGGAATTCCGCCTGTGAAATCATACCCAAGAAAATAAAAATATCCCTCATCAACATCTTCACCAGTACTGCCATCAATGATACCATTTTCAAATCTTCCAACAGCCTCTACTGAGGTAACTGTTAAATAATTAGGCAGATCTTCAATTTCAAATGACATAGTTCCAACAATCTCAGTATTAGTAAGGTGAACTTCAAAAGATCCTTGTCCACCCGGTGTAAGTAGACCTTCAACATTGTGAATGCTGTATGAAGCTGGCGGCGCACCAATATAAACTTCCGATGGTAATCCAGCAGAAACTAGTGGCTGATTATATGCATCCGAAAGAACCATTTCTCCATATTCAATATCAACCATAAACTCTTCAGGCGATCCAGGAAGAACATCAAGTAATACTTCCCCTAAATACCAACTCCCAGGTTGGATAGGGTTACTCAATGTATTATCAAATAAAAGCAATGTAAATACGTTACCTAGCTGCTGTGATGATACTGACCACGTACTAAAATCAACTAAGTCAGTTGTTTCAATTCCGCTACCTGAAATAAAGGGAGGATTAACAACAAAATCCACTTGTATACCGTAAACTGGCTGAGTATTAATCAAGCACAAGGGCGAGGTCATTTGAGACCCAGGTTCACCATGCCCATCAACCAACATTACATATTGTGTTTCTATACCAACCTCATAAGATCCAATCTCCGCTGTCCAGTTTAATTGAACCGGCGGGTTGCTAGTATCTTGGATTTGAACATCAGTCATTGTCAAGCTCACAGTAAGAGCTTGATCACCTTGAGGGCGGACAACAACTCTGCACACCGGCCCATCTCCTGGTTGCAATGGATCTGCACCAGCCAATGGACCAAAACCAGCTATCGAAATTTTACCGTTGTCATCTAATATAGATAGAGACCAGCCATCTGTTCTATCCGTAGTTAATACGCTTTCACCAACTAGCACATCTGGAAAATCTTCAATCTCAAAAAATAATCCACCAAGCAGACTTTCATTATTGACAGAAATATCAATCGTGTCAGTAAGACCTACTAACGACGCACCATCGCCAATAGAACATTCAATCCATTCTACTGGCGTCGCAGAAACAATATTAGTTGGTACGGATTCAGAACCATCTGGATAAATTGCTGTCACATAATAATAATAAGATGTATTGTTCACAACATTGTCATCTCTGTATGATGTAACGCTACCCTCAACCTCAACGATTTCTTCAAAATCAGTAATCCCGTTTAAAGACTTGTAAACTTTGTATGCATCAATATCAACAGGACGAGTGTTACTAACTATTGGATTTTCAAGATCAATTCTATGCGAAAAAGGTATGCCACCGCCGTAGGAATGAATTACGTCTTCTTTTGGAGCTGTTACAACCCACTCACCAACGTCTGTTAAATTAAAGTGGACCAAACGATCTGGAATATCTCTTGTTTCAAAAGAAATAGAAACATCATCAATCGCCCATCCAGATGCCCAAGTTGCGTTATCATTTGAATGAAATAATATAAAAAGATCATCTCCAGTAATAAATGGAGAAAGGTCAACAGTTTCTGTTACCCATTCAGTAGCTGCAGCTAAAACATAAACCTCAGTAAAGTCTACTCCATTTTCACTAACAGCAATAGATGCACCGTGGCCGTAAGCACCATCAAAATAAGAATCAAAACTTAGAATGACGCTAGCTGCACCACTAACATTTAAACTAGGAGTAACCAGATAATCTACTGAACCATCATCATTTGCTTGATCATCGTTTGAGCACATATAATTTGTATGAGCAGGAACTGTCCACCATTCACTCGTGCAGTCTGTTGTAAGATACCATCCCTGAGCTGAGTTTGTTGTGAGCGTCCAATCTTCTGGAATCCCAGCTTCAAAATCTTCGACGATGTTATCCGGAATCGGACCTGATGGAGGATCCCAAGTTAAATTTACATAAGCATCCTGCCCATCTAAAGCTTGTAAATTTGAAGGCTCTTCAATGTATCCAGGATAAACTATGACAGTGCCAGAGTCTGCAGAAGCAATCCAATACGTTCCACCTATTCCATCTGTTACCATTACATTTTCCATAAATAGGGACACAGAGTCAGCATATGCTGTATTAATTACTTCAAATGTAGCAGTCACAACGGGGCCATTTCCTGGTTCTAAATTGACATTATCTGGACTGTACATAATAATTCGAGAATTTGCACCCTCATTTACGTCACTGAAATCCGCACTGAAACCTGCAGTCCTATCAGTAGTGGATACAGAAATTAAATTTAAATAATTTGGCGCATCTTTAATATCAAACTGTATTCCACCAACACTTCCAGTATTTACAACGCTAAAATCAATGTCTACTGTTTCATCAACATCAGCAGTTGCTGTTGAACCGCTTAGATAGACAACATCACCAATTGTTAAATCACCAGCGATAGATACTGAGGTTAAAAGATTTCCACTAGCATCACTTGCAACAACATTGTTTAATTTAACTTCAAGGACTGCTGAGAGAATATCTGCTCCGCCAAAGTGCAAATTTATAACTCTTGAACTAGTACCCGCATTAAGTCCGTTTGGGTCACCAGCATTGTAAAAAACAACTCTAGAACTACCATCACTAAGCATATTGTAATCCGCAGAAAACTCAGAGGCAACTCCAATTGTAGAAACGCCAGATAGCATTACCATCGCAGGCGAAACTGAAACATCAAACTGAACTCCACCTACATTTCCATTAGGGTTAGAGATTGTAATAGGCACGACGATATCATCAGTGTAACCTGCAAATGCTGTATCTCCAACAGCAATTGAAACATCTTGCGCCTTTATTAAAGACAAAGCAAAAACAGCAAAGAGAAATGCTTTATTTAACTTTTTAAACATTAAAATTCCTCCAAAATGAAAATTCTTTTTTACATCTTAAGATGCAACAAGTTTTATAAAGGGCATAATCTAAGACACCATGCCTAAAAATAATAATTATTAAAAATTAAACTTTTTAATAGTTTTTTATGATAATGCCTGATCTACATCAGCGGTGAGATCATCAATATGCTCAATTCCAACAGCAAGCCTTAAAAGCTCTGGTACAAGATCCATATCAGCTTTTACCTCCTTAGGAACATCGGCATGAGTCATAAAATAAGGTACTGACATCAAACTCTCTACGCCTCCCAAACTTTCTGCTAGGAAAAATAAATTAATTTTCTTGACGAATTTATCTAAATCTACTTTTGACTGAAAAACCAAAGATACCATACTGCCATAGACTATGTCACCATTCGGACTGTACTGTTGCTTTTGTGCAATTTTATTTTCAGGATGTGAATCTAATCCAGGGTAGATTGTTTTAACTATTTTAGCATGACCATCAAAATATTTTGCTAAAACCATAGCATTATCTGAAGCTTTTTGAACTCTCATTGCCATTGTTTTCACAGATCTTAAGAGCAGCCATGCATCAAAAGGACTGGGAATTGCACCACCTGATTTTTGAATGAAATGTAATTTTTCAGATAATTCTTTAGTTTTTGCTATTAATATGCCACCAAGAACATCGCTATGTCCACCTATAAATTTTGTTGAACTATGCATAACACAATCTGCACCTTGCTCAATTGGCCTTTGTCCGTAAGGGCTCATAAAAGTATTATCTACTGCAAAAAGTAAGTTATGTTTTTTACATAACTCCGAAACCGCTGCAATATCTGTTATTTCAAGCATCGGGTTCGTAGGGGTCTCAACAAAGATCCATTTCGTGTTTTTTTTAATGGCCTTTTGAATATTTTGAATGTTAGTAGTATCTACAAAATCAAATTGCAATCCATGATTACTTAAAACCTGTGTTGTCATCCGATATGTGCCACCATATACATTTCTAGAAATGATAACATGATCTCCTTGATTTAAATCTTGAAATAAGGCAGTAGTTGCAGCCATACCACTTGAAAAAGCAATTGCGTCATAACCACCTTCTAGCGATGCAATATTTTGTTCTAGTCTTTGCCTAGTAGGATTATTCCCCCTAGAATAATCATAACCCTTATTTTTACCAATGCCTTCTTGAACATAGGTAGATGTTAAGTGAATAGGAGGAGAGATCGACCCTGTTGAAAGGTCAGGCTCATTTCCTATATGTATTGCATTAGTTTCAAATTTGTTCTTTTTACTCATCCGTTATACTTGAGTATAACCTTGGTTTAGATATTGTTGAAGTTTTTTATATTTAATTTGAATCTTGTCGCCGCTTGGAGATTGAACGTATATTTTTTCGTTTCTACCAATTTTTTTGTCGGCAACAACAGGGGTAGTCGATTTCTTTTGTGATTCATTTTTTTGTCCTTGCGGCTGCCCTACAAAGCCCATACCTGTAGTGTCTTGATGCTCAACTTTAACATTTTTGACTCTTCCTGATGTAATTGTCTGCGCTTGCTCCATACCCTGTAATTGGGTCCGAAATATCCTTTGAGCGGTAACTGCATTCATATCATTCATCATCTCTTTAAACATACCAAAACCTTCAGATTTATACTCTAATAAAGGATTTTTTTGACCGTATGCTCTTAAGTTAATACCTTCCCTTAACTGATCCATTGCGTACAAGTGATCTTTCCATTTCTCATCGATAGTCCTGAGAATGACAAAACGCTCAAAACCGCGTATAACTTCAGAAGGGACAAGGGATTCTCTAGCTTTGTAAACTGATTCTGCTTCGTTACTTATCCAGTCAATTATCTCATCATTTGATAGATCATCACTATTTAAATCATTAGCGATCTTATCATAGCTTAAATCAACTAATAAATGGGTAGCAAAATTGTTCCTTAATAAATCCCAATCCCAATCTGCTATGGAGGCCGTACCAGACTGAGCTTCTACTTCATCAACTATGTAATCTTCAATGATTTGCATAACAGTCTCTCTCATATTTTCGCCAGAAAGTGCTTGATTTCTTAAATCGTAGACAACCTGCCTTTGTTGGTTCATTACATCATCATATTCAAGTAAATGCTTTCTTACTCCAAAATTTCTTACTTCTACTTTTTTCTGAGCATTACCGATAGCCCTCGTTATCATCCCAGCAGTAATTACCTCTCCCTCTTCAATGCCCATTCTGTCCATAATGCTCGCAACTTTATCTGACCCAAATAGCCTCATAAGATCATCTTCTAAGGATAAATAGAATACTGAGGATCCAGGATCACCTTGCCTACCAGACCTTCCTCTTAACTGCAAATCTATTCTTCTAGAATCGTGTCTCTCTGTGCCTAAAATATGAAGACCACCAGCATCTTTTACGCCTTCACCCAGCTTGATATCTGTTCCTCTACCAGCCATATTTGTTGCAATGGTTACTGCCCCTCTTTGCCCTGCCCGAGCAACAACCTCAGCTTCTTTTTGATGCTGCTTTGCATTTAAAACGCTATGAGGAATATTTTTCCTTTTAAGCATCCTGGCAATCAATTCAGATGTCTCAACAGCTATCGTACCAACTAGTACTGG
>JAYPIC010000010.1:10195-43331 GCA_038127595.1 bacterium
GCGATGAGCATCGCTAATTTCATCAACAACTGCATTATATTTTTCTCTTTTTGTTTTATAAACAAGGTCATCGCGATCATCTCTCAATATTCCGCGATGCGTAGGTATAACCACAACGTCTAAGCCATAAATGGAACCAAGCTCCTCTGCCTCAGTTTCTGCCGTTCCAGTCATGCCTGAAATTTTATCATAAAGTCTAAAATAATTCTGAATTGTAATTGTTGCCAGTGTTTGCGTCTCTCTCTCGATCTTTACGCTCTCTTTAGCCTCTAAAGCTTGGTGAAGTCCATCAGAGTACCTCCTCCCAGCCAAAATTCTACCTGTAAATTCATCAACAATTAAAACTTTGCCACCTTGAACAACATATTCAACATCTTTTTCATACATTGTATATGCTCTAAGTAGTTGGTTAAAATTATGAATCTGCCCACTTCTCTCAGCATGAAATTGATGTGCCTTCTCTCTTTCAAGATCAACAGTGCTACTATCTAGATCTTTTTTTTCATCAATTTCTAAAAGCAATTCTCCTAAATCGGGAATAACAAAAGTCTCTGGATCATCCGGTGCTAGAATATTTCTTCCTTTTTCTGTAATGTCAATTACATGCGATTTCTCGTCAATTGAGAAATAAAGATCATCATCTACCTCATGTAGTTTTTTATCTCTAATGTATTCTGATTCTGTAGCCTGTGAAAGCTTTAGAGTGCCTGGCTCTTGAAATATTTTCATCACTTGAGGATGTTTGGGTAAACCTCTTTTAGCTTGAAGTAATTTTAGACCTGCTTTTTCATCATCCTTACCTACTGACTCTTTCACTTCTTTAATGAGATCTGATACAAGAATATTTTGTTTTCTTACTAAATTTTGAACACCAGGTTTTAATTTCACAAATGTTTTATCCACTGGCGCGTCTACAGCACCTGAAATAATTAACGGAGTTCTAGCTTCATCAATTAAAACACTATCAACCTCATCAACAACCGCAAAAGCATGATCTCTTTGACATAACTCATCTGGATGGAGAGCCATATTATCTCGAAGATAATCAAAACCAAATTCATTATTTGTACCATATGTAATATCACATGCATACATTTCTCGACGCTTGACGTTATCCATTGAGTTCAGAATAAATCCTACACTAAGTCCTAAGCGTCTATAAACTTCACCCATCCATTCAGCATCTCTTTGAGCAAGATAGTCATTAACCGTTATTACATGAACACCTCGACCAGTAAGAGCATTTAAATAAATTGGCATAGTAGCTACGAGGGTTTTACCTTCACCAGTCTTCATTTCAGATACCTTGCCATTATGCAAAACAATTGCTCCTAATAGTTGGACATCATATGGTATCATATTCCACTCAGCGCTCTGTCCAGAAACACGAAAACTTTGCCCGACCATTCTACGACAAGTTTCCTTTACCATTGCGAAAGCCTCAACCATGATACTATCTAATGCTTTTTGCTCGGCTTCTAATATTTTTTTCTTTAAATCTTTACTATCAACATCATTTTTAAATTGAGATTTAATATCCTCTCTTGAATCAGAAATAATTTTTTTTAGTTCATTTGTGCGGTCTACTAGATCCTGATCGGATTTAGAACTAAGACCATCATAAAAATCATTAATTTTTTGAATTTCCGGGGAGATCTTTTTTATGTATCTTGTTGAGCTAGTTCCAAATAACTTTTTTAAAAACATTTAATTTTTCTCACTATAATTTTTATATATTGTATCAAGTATCCCATTGACAAAGCTTGAGCTTTCTTCAGTGCTATAAACTTTGGCTATTTCAACCATCTCACTAATTGAAACTTTTGGAGGCACATCATCTATATGATATATTTCACTTACTCCCATCCTCAATAATATTTTATCTAAAATTGCAACCCTGCCATACTCCCAATTTTCAAGACATTGGGAAATTAGATCATCTGCCCATGATTGTTTTTCAACAACACAATTGAACAATTCTCTCGTATATATATCATTCTCAGAATTATTAAAAGAATCATTACAAAGTGCGAGCACATCTTGTGGAAATCCATTATTAATTTCCAAAGCATATAATGCTTGCATTGTTGCCTCTCTAGCTTTTCTCCTAGGATGCGTTGTAATATTTTCTTCCATAATTATCTTCCCAAAGGTATGACCCATCCAAAAGGGTCTTCAATGTTTTCATATTGAATGTCAATTATTCTTTCTCTTATTTTTCTAGTCATTGACTCTTTAAAACTAGTTTTAAGTCTAGTCTCATTGTTCTTATAAACTATTCTCCCTACAGGAGCAATGACAGCAGCAGTTCCTGTAAAAAAAACTTCGTCCGCGTTCATTAATTCGTCCAAAGAAACATCTTCCTCTTGCACATCTAAATTAAATATTTTACTAGCCACTTTAATAACAGAATCTCTCGTTATACCTGGCAAAATTGATCCCTGAAGCATAGGCGTTTTCAACACATTTCCTTTCAATACAAATATATTAGCAGACCTAGCTTCATCAATAATATTTTCATTAGAGGCATTTAAAAATATGATTTCATCATACCCATCCTCTACAATTTCTTTGTATGGAAGTAAAGTTCCAGCATAGTTACCAACAGCTTTAGCAAAACCTATGCTCTTGGTAGCAACCCTGTGATATTTATCTGTCACAATTGTATTTAAACTTTTGAGCCCAGATTTGAAATATGATCCAACAGGCGTTACATAAATCAAAAAAGTATAAAAATCAGATGCTTTTACTCCGAGCATAGGACCTTCACCATATGCAATAGGCCTCACATAAAGACTTCCTTGATCTTTTGAAGGCAAGAAATCCAGGTTGTCATTAACTACATCTTTAACAGCATCAGAAAATAGATTTTTTGGTAGAACAGGAATACACATTCGTTTAGAAGATATAGAAAATCTTTTTTCATTCTCTTCAAGCCTAAAACAGACTACCCTACCTTTTGAGGTTTTATATGCTTTTGTGCCTTCAAAAATACCCTGCCCATAATTTAAAATAGTTGATGCCGGTGAAAGAGTAACATCGCCATATGGAATTAAGCCTTCAACCTGCCAACCAATGGTAGGTGCATAATAGGCCTTAAACATGCTTTTTGTTTTGTAAGCATTAAAACCTAGATTATCCCAATCTATATTTTTTTCAATCATTATATTCTTTCAACAATCATTGCTGATGCTTCTCCACCGCCAATACATAAAGTTGCAAGTCCAAATTGTTTATCTGATAATTTCAAAACATTCAAAAGTGTTGTCAAAATTCTTGCTCCTGATGCACCGATTGGATGTCCAAGTGCTACAGCTCCGCCATAGATATTAACCTTTGTTTCATCAAGGTTAAAATCTTCAATTGCTGCCATCGCTACAGCAGCAAAAGCTTCGTTTATTTCCCATATATCAATGTCTTTTTTTGACAGACCAGATATATTGAGTACTTTTTCAATCGCTTTACTTGGAGCTGTGGTAAACCACTTTGGTTCATGAGCAAAAGAGCAATGGGCAATTATTTTAGCAATGGGCTTTATATTATATTTTTTTACTTTCTCCTCTGATGCCAATAGTAATGCAGCAGCACCATCATTTAATTTTGATGCATTCGCTGCGGTTATGGTACCATTTTTTTCAAATGCAGGTTTTATTAATGGTATTTTTTCAAACTTTGCTCTTCCTGGTTCTTCATCATTAATCATCATGCCGTCATCATTAACACTAATTATTTCATTAGAAAAAAGTCCTTCATTAATCGCATTTTGAGCTTTTTTATATGATTTAACAGCGTATTCATCCTGAAGTTCACGGGAGTATTTTCTTTCAGATGCTAATAATTCAGCACAGCTGCCCATATGCATTTCATTGTATGCATCCCACAGTCCATCGTGAATCATACTATCGATCATTTTCCCATGTCCAATTTTACTTAGATTTTTATTTACTAAAAGAGGAGCATTAGACATGCTTTCCATTCCTCCAGCTAAAATAATATCAGCAGCGCCAGATTTAATTTCATTATCGGCAATCATAACTGCCTTTAATCCAGAACCACACATTTTATTTATAGTTAAGCACTCAGTGCTTACGTTCAACCCACCTAAAATAGCAGCTTGCCTTGCTGGGGCTTGACCTAAACCCGCAGAAAGCACATTGCCCATAATTACTTGATCGTAACTGTTTAAATCAAGATTTATATTTTCTGTTAGACTTTTAATTACCTTTGCACCTAATTCTGGAGCTCTGAAACAAGCTAATTGACCACCAAATGACCCTATAGGAGTTCTTAGCGCATTAATAATGTAGACAGACATCTAATTACCTCTCTTTTTTTCACTCGAATCATAAGCGTTAATAATTTTTTTGACAAGTGGATGTCTAACAATATCGAGATCATTGAAGTACGTGAACCCTATCCCATCAACTCCTTTAAGGATTTTCTCAGCTTGAATCAATCCAGAAAACTTATTTCCAGATAAATCTATTTGAGTGATGTCACCATTAATAACGGCCTTGGAACCCATGCCAAGCCTAGTTAGAAACATTTTCATTTGCATTACAGTACTATTCTGAGCTTCATCTAAAATCATAAATGCATTATCAAGCGTCCGGCCTCTCATATACGCTAAAGGAACTATTTCTATATTTTTATTCTCAATTAATACATTCAACTTATTTTTTGGCATTAGCGTATCCAAGGCATCATACAATGGCGATAAATAAGGATCCACTTTCTCCTTAAGATCACCTGGTAGAAACCCTAAACTTTCACCCGCTTCTACAGCAGGTCGACACAAAATTATTCTATCTACTTCATTCTTTTCCAAAGAAGAAAGAGCAAAAGCCATTGATAAAAATGTTTTACCAGTTCCAGCTGGGCCAATGCCAAAGATGATATCATTATCAATGAAATTTTTTAAATATTTAATTTGACCTTCTGTACGAGGGCCTATAACACCTTTTCGTCCATGATATATTATTTTATCTTCTTTTAGAGCGCCGTTCAAATTAACAGAATCTGTCTTTGATAATTTAATTAGACTGTTAACATCATCTACAAATAATGATCCCTTGCTTGAGAGGGTTTCTCTCATTTCTTTAAGAATGTCCCCAGCTTTCTTTATACTGGAGCTTTTACCTTTTATGGTAAGCTTTTCACCTCTAGCTGAAATGGAAACAGGAATATTTGATTCAATTAACTTGATATGTTCATCCCCGACACCAAGCAAACCAACCAATTCAACAGATTTTAGTTCTATTATTTTTTCCATTTAGCAACAATAAAATTGTAATTTTTACTATACGTAATTTACATACAGTTATAAACTAAAACTTAAAAATGAAATCTCTCCATCTCTACTTGAAAAATATAGCTATGATCTCATTTACTATGTTAGTAATCAACTGTACTAGCCAAAAAATTGAGCTAGAAAATGCGCAATCTCAAAATATAGAATTCCTTATTGAACAAGCGACAAATTTATGGGACAATAGAAGTGATACAAATGCTGTTAAACAAGCAAATTATTTTTTAGGATTAGCATATAACGTTAAAAAAACAAACAATGAAATCACAGATCTTTATATTAAATGTCTTTTTTTTCAAGGTATGTTTTTAGAGGAAGATAATATTATAAAGGATAGTCTATTTTTAAAAGGATCAGAAGTAGCAAAAAATTCTGTTTTAAAGAGCGATATTTTTACAAAACTAGTACAAAATTCATCAATTGGCGATTCTACTTTTAAAATATTATCAGCATTATCTGAGGTTCCTAAAGAGCTCGTACCATCGATGTATTGGTGGGCAACAAATAAGTTATGGTACTTAAATACAAAACCTGCAATCGAGAGGATAAATCAAAGGGAACTTTTAGAAGTAATAATGCATAGAGTGATATCTCTAGAACCAAACTATGATTATGGAGGTGCTTACAGATTTTTTGGCGTTTTTTACAGCAGGATACCTGGCGTTGAATTAAATCAGTCAAAAACATATTTTGAAAAGGCTATCTCAACTAATGAAGCTTATTTTGGTAACCAAGTCCAAATGTCCGAATTTTATTACCAAAAATCTGAAGATAAGACATCTTTTATCGAGCAACTTGAATATGTAAATAGCTTAGATGTTTCAATAGGCAGCAGCAATATACCTGAAAACTCATACTATCAAAAAAGAGCAAATAAGCTACTTTTGCAACAAGACACCTTATTTGAATAGCTATGAAAAGAAAAATGATTAAACAAATTTTTCCACTGATATTTTTATCAATTTTTTTTCTGAGTTTATCTTTTGGCCAGCATGAAAATCATCTGCATCGAGCCATATCTGCAATGGAAATAGGTTTATTTGATGAATCATTAAAACAACTAAATAAAGCATCAAAAACAGATCCCACTAATGCACAAATATATAAATTAAAAGCTCTTTTATACGAAGCGCTTAATGACAGAGAAAACGCAATTATTTCATGGAATAAATGTATTAAGTATTCCAAAGATAAAAACATGACTATTGAAGCTAAGATACATCTAGACTATTTAAATGAATTTTAATTTATATAAAAGCGGGTTACCCCTATTTACTTTTATTTTAATTTGTAGCAGCTGCACTAATTCACCCGCAATTAATGATAAATATGATTTTAATTCTGCAAAATCTATAAAAATTGATAAAATTTCTGACTACCTGAACTTTCCTGGTTCTGGTAAAATAATGGAAGATAATTTATCTTTTATATTTATGAAAAATTTATTTAACGTTTCTCAGACAAGTAATAATGGTACAGTAATTAGTCTGAATGAGCAGGGTATAAACACTCTGAAATTATCTTGCACTTTGACAGAATATACAGATAGGGAAACGATTTTGATTCCATATCGCGTTGAGGATAAGGGGTCTATTGAAACAGTCATAACTCAAACTACAGATCCTGGAAAAGGTACAACTAATTCTATCACTACAACCTCAACCACTACAACTAATGATGGCGGTTCAATTCAGGAGACTGGAAAGCTTGAATACACCCAAGCTAGGGTCGGAATAATATTAAAAGTTAAAGATGAAAAAACAGGTCTTATAGTGTGGACACATTCTTACTGGTACAGCGGTATTGAATTATCTAGCACAGCTCAGATATGTGCAAAAAACTCCGTAAGACTAATAAAAAAATTATTTAATACTTAATTATCTTCTATTTTCAATCCAAGGTCTTTAAGCTGATTTGAATCTACTTGACTTGGACTTTCGTCCATTAGGGAGGTTGCAGAAGTAGTTTTTGGAAATGCTATGACGTCTCTAATATTATCTGTCCCTGCCAGCAACATTACTAATCTATCAAATCCAAAAGCAATTCCACCATGAGGCGGGGCTCCATATCGTAAAGCCTCAACTAAAAACCCAAATTTCTCAACAGCTTCTTTTTGTGATAACCCTAGTAAAGAGAAAACTTTTTCTTGAATTTCAGGAGAATGAATACGAATTGAACCCCCAGCTATTTCATGTCCATTCATAGTTAAATCATATCCCCTACTTAAAGCAGAACTAGGATCTTTATCAAGTTTATTTACGTCAGAATCTCTAGGTGCAGTGAAGGGGTGATGCATAGCTACATAACGGTCATCATTTGCGTCATAATCAAACATCGGAAATTCTGTAACCCATAGTGGCTTAAAATCATCTTCATCGTACAATTCTTCCATATTGGCTACAATAGTACGAAGTTTACCAAGCACTTTTAAAACAATATTTTTCTCGTCTCCAATAATTAACAATAAATCATCATTTTTGATTTGAAGGTTTTTTATTATTTCACTCTGCAAATCATTCACAAAAAATTTTGAAATACCACCACTAAGAATTCCATCATGCAACTTCATCCAAGCTAACCCTTTTGCGCCGTTCTTTTTGGCATCCTCTGTTAGTCGTTCAATAATTTTCCTGGAAAATTTTGCTCCTTCAGGAACTATAATTGCTTTGACACTATCGACATCACTAAAAGCATTAAAATCTGATTTATCAGAGAACGGTTTAAAATTAATTAACTCCATACCGTATCTAATGTCTGGCTTATCTGAACCATACCTTTCCATAGCATCATTATAGGTTATTCTAGGAAAAGGATTAGGTAGGTCTAAATTTTGTACTGATTTAAATACATGCCTGGTAAGATTTTCCATGAATGCAAATATTATTTCTTCGTCAATGAAAGACATCTCTATATCAATTTGAGTAAACTCAGGCTGTCTATCTGCTCTTAAATCTTCATCTCGAAAACATTTAACAATTTGAAAATAACGATCGTAACCTGATATCATTAAAATCTGTTTATAAATTTGTGGAGATTGAGGTAAAGCATAAAATTTCCCTTTATGAATCCTACTTGGAACCAAGAAATCTCTAGCACCCTCAGGTGTAGACTTCATTAAAATTGGTGTTTCAACTTCTAAAAAGTCGTTATCCGATAAATATCTTCTTACGGCTTGATATGTCTTGTGTCTTATAATTAGATTTTTTTGGAGCTCTTCGAATCTAAGTTCCAAATAGCGATACTTTAACCTTAATGGTTCTTCGGAGCTATCTCTATCTTTTAAAACAAAAGGAAGTGTTGCAGATTTATTTAACAAAGAGAATTCAACAACTACTACTTCAATTGCCCCAGTTCTCATTTTTGGGTTGATCGCAGCTTCATCTCTACTTTTTACAACTCCTTTAATAGAGATAACATCTTCAAAAGATAATTTTTTTATTGTATCAAAATCATCAAGGAACTGATTCTGATCAAAAACTATTTGAGTTTTGCCATACCTATCACGCAAATCAACAAAAACAACTTTGCCATGCAATCTAGCTGTATTTACCCAACCATTTAAATTTACTTCTTTACCAATAAGAGACTCATTTAAATCTCCGCAGGTGTGTGTTCTATTATACATTAATTTAATATAGGTAAGAAAAGAAGTGACTTAGAAATAAAAAGTGACTTCTTTGACAATTTAAAAATGTTATTTTTTTGAAACTTTCAAACGATTTAATGCTCGAGACAAAGAAGCTTCAAGTCGAGTAGTATCTACGTTATCATCTATATTTTTCTTTCGAGCCTTTGCTCTCTCCAGTGCCTCTGTCGCTCTCTTAACATCAATCTCATTTGATTTTTCAATAGATTCTAATAGAAGTTCAACTTTGTCCTCTGTTATTTCCGCAAAACCGCCACTCGTTGCAAACCAAGATGTGCCATTATTTGTTTCAATTTTAACTTCACCTGTCTCTAATGCAAAAACACCATTTCTGTGCTTGTGCATAACTCCAAAGGATCCATCAACTCCAGGACATCTTAGGTATTTAACACTTTCCTCGTTAATTACTTTTATCGGCGTAACAATTTCTAAAGAAAATGTTTTCACTATGCAACTGCCTTTTTATCCTTTTCAATCGCCTCATCCAAAGTTCCAACGTATGCAAAAGAATTTTCAGCTAAATCATCAACCTCCCCATTCAAGATAGCCTCAAATCCAGATACAGTATCTTCCAAGCTAACATATCTTCCTTCAAAACCAGTAAACTGCTCAGCGACAAAAAATGGCTGACTCATGAATTTCTGCATTTTTCTAGCCCTTGAAACAGTAAGTTTATCATCATCAGAAAGTTCGTCCATACCTAGTATTGCAATAATATCTTGTAGATCTTTGTATTGTTGCAAAACTGCTTGTACTTTTTGAGCGGTATCATAATGTCTATCACCAATTACTCTAGGATCTAAAATCCTAGAAGTAGAAGCTAATGGATCTACAGCTGGATATATTCCAAGTTCTGCAATTTTTCTTTCTAAAACAGAAATAGCATCAAGGTGAGCAAATGCTGTAGCTGGCGCTGGGTCAGTTAAATCATCTGCAGGCACATAAACCGCCTGAACAGACGTTATTGATCCATTTTTTGTGGATGTAATTCTCTCTTGTAAATCCCCCATCTCAGTACTTAATGTTGGTTGATAACCAACAGCAGAAGGCATTCTGCCTAAAAGTGCAGACACCTCAGATCCAGCTTGAGTAAAGCGGAAAATATTATCAATGAATAATAATACATCTCTGCCTTCGTCATCCCTAAAATATTCAGCCATTGCAAGACCG
Organism: bacterium; assembly: GCA_038127595.1. Classification (GTDB taxonomy): domain Bacteria; phylum Fidelibacterota; class Marinisomatia; order Marinisomatales; family UBA1611; genus TMED80. The sequence goes on from JAYPIC010000010.1 coordinate 20,320, forward strand.
CTCAATGCAACTCTTAATCTGGCCCCTGGAGGTTCATTCATTTGGCCAAAGACCATCGTAGTTTTATCAATAACTCCCGATTCTGTCATTTCATTGTAAAGGTCGTTACCTTCCCTGGTCCTTTCACCAACACCTGCGAATACAGAATAACCTCCATGTTCTGCAGCAATCTTTCGAATTAATTACTGAATTAAAACTGTTTTACCTACTCCGGCACCGCCAAACAGTCCCGTCTTTCCGCCTTTTGTATATGGCTCCATGAGGTCAACTACTTTAATGCCTGTAACAAGCATCTCAGTCGAGGTCGCTAGTTCTTCATGCTTTGGCGCTGATCGATGGATTGGATTAACTTTTTTAGTTTTTACTTCCTTTTTATTATCAATAGTGTTTCCCAAAACATCAAAAAGCCTGCCCAAAGTATCAGGGCCCACAGGAACTGAAATTGGTGAACCACTATCTGTTACCTCTGTTCCCCTTACAAGACCATCAGTAGAATCCATAGCAACAGTTCTTACTGAAGAATCACCTAGATGTTGAGCAACTTCAAGAACTAATTTACCCTCATCGCCTCGGTCTACAGATAATGCATTGTATATCTCTGGCAAGTTACCTTCTTCAAAAACAACATCAACAACTGCACCCATTACTTGCGATATTTTACCTTTTAATGACATAATTATTTCCTTATATATACCTAATCATTCAAAGCTTCAGCACCACTAACAATTTCTAACATTTCTGTAGTTATTGCAGCTTGCCTAGCTTTATTAAATTCTAATGTTAAACTTTTAATCATATCTCCTGCGTTCGATGTAGCATTTTCCATCGCCATCATCCTTGCTGCCTGCTCACTTGCATAAGATTCAAGTAAGTATTTCCAAACCTGAATGTTCAAGTGCCTTGGTATCAGAGAATGCACCAAGTCTTTTTTTGACGGCTCGTATAACCTATCTAGAGAATCTGACTCTTGCTCTTCATAAACGAGTGGGAGCAATACTTCCGATCTAACTTCTTGCTGAGCCATGTTCACAAAATAGTTATACACTACATGAATTTCATCTACTTTACCGTTGGTAAAGTGATCAATTACACTTCTTCCAATCATCATTGCGTTGTCGTAGTCTAGTTCACTCCAGAAATCGATATGACTTTCAATGATATTATAGTTTCTTTTTTTAAAATGATCCCGAGCTTTTTTACCAATACAAAACAGATCGACATTTTCTTTACCAAACTCAGCAATTTCCTTTTCTGCAATCTTTAGAATGTTTGAATTAAAAGCACCAGCTAAACCTCTATCAGCACTAACAACAACATATGCTTTTCGCTTAATCTCTCTTATTTGTAATAAATCAAGGTCTACTCTGTCAATATCTGGTAGTATATGGTGAATAACCTCCTCAAGAGCAGATGTGTATGGTCTAGCTTGTTCCATTTTTTCTTGAGCTTTGCGTACTTTTGCAGCCGAAACCATTTTCATAGCACTAGTCACTTTTTGAATACTCTTGACAGACTTGATTCTGTCTCTAATATCTTTTAGACTAGCCACTTATGCAGCAAAACTATTTTTAAAGTCTGAAATCAACTTATCAAGGGATTTACTAGTATCATCACTAAGATCTCCACTTTCTTTTATTGAAGATAATTGATCTGATGCATTGGCTTCTAGATAATCGAATAAGTTACTTTCAAATTCAGAAACTTTTTCAATTTCTATATCATCAAGGTGACCTTTCGAAGCTGCAAAAATAATTGCTATTTGCCTCTCTACTGTCATTGGAACGTATTGATTTTGCTTCAAAATTTCGACCATCCGCTCTCCTCTGGTTAATTGAGCTAGAGTAGCTTTATCCAAGTCAGAACCAAATTTAGCAAATGCTTCAAGCTCTCTGTACTGAGCTAAATCGAGCCTCAGAGTTCCAGCAACTTTCTTCATTGCCTTTATCTGAGCATTACCTCCTACACGCGATACCGATAATCCAACATCTATAGCAGGTCGTATACCAGAATTAAATAAATTTGTTTCTAAATATATTTGCCCATCAGTGATAGATATAACATTTGTTGGTATGTATGCAGAAACATCACCTTCTTGAGTCTCAATTATCGGAAGAGCAGTCAGAGATCCACTTCCAAGGTCCTCAGAAAGCTTAGAAGCTCTTTCTAATAATCTGCTATGAAGATAAAAAACATCACCCGGGAAAGCCTCTCTACCGGGGGGTCTTCTCAAAACAAGTGACATTTGACGATAAGCAACAGCCTGCTTTGATAAATCATCATAAACAATTAGAGCATGTTGACCGTTATCTCTAAAAAACTCTCCCATTGCACAACCAGCATAAGGAGCAATATACTGCATTGGCGCAGGGTCTGAAGCGTTAGCTGCAACCACCACAGTGTATTCCATCGCACCCTGCTGTTCTAATTCTGATACTAAACTTGCAACGGTTGATGCTTTTTGACCTATAGCTACATAAACACAGAAAACTGGACTATCTGAATTTTGAGTACTTTTTTGATTAATAATAGCATCGATTGCAACCGCGGTTTTACCAGTCTGCCTATCACCAATAATTAGCTCTCTTTGCCCCCTGCCTATTGGAACCATACTGTCAATGGCTTTGATTCCAGTCTGAAGCGGTTCATTTACAGGACTTCGGGCCATAACACCTAAAGCTTTGCGCTCTACCGGAAGAGATTTACTACTATTGATAGGCCCTTTACCATCTAACGGCTGACCAAGAGGGTTTACTACCCTTCCAAGCATTTCTTTGCCAACAGGTACCTCAACAACTTTGCCAGTTCTTTTAGCAATGTCTCCTTCCTTTACCTTTGTCGTATCACCAAAAAGCACCAAACCAACATTGTCTTGCTCAAGGTTTAATGCCATGCCAAAAACGTCGTTAGGTAATTCAACAAGTTCAGAACTCATCACATTTTCTAAACCTGATGCACGAGCTACTCCATCTCCAACTTCAATTATCTCTCCAACTTCAGCAACATCAATGTCATTGTTATATTTTTCTAATTGCTTTTTTAGCAAATCGGTTATTTGATCAGTTTTAATATCCATAACTTCCTATTTTATATTTTCATTAAATCTAACTTGATGTTTTTCAACTGACTTTTGATTGATGCATCTAAAAATTTATTCTCAATTCTAAATTTAGCCCCACCAATTAATGATTTGTCAACTTCCACTGTTAGATCTGCTTCTTTTTTTAAATTTTGACTCAATTGTTTCTGCATTGCAATAATATCTTCATCACTAATGTCTGAACTTAATGTAGCATGAACAGATACTATGTTTTTCTCGTGTTTGTATTTTTCGAAAAAGTTTCTTCTAATTTGGCCAATGGTGTCTACAGCCTTGACACCACTTACATATGATAAAACGGTTAAAACTACATTGCTAACCTGCGCACCAAAAATTTCACTCAGTATACTAAACTTTTCATCTTGGGAATATCTTTTAGATTGCATAAAGCTTTTCAAATCTCGATTAATTTTTAATATTCTATCAAATTCAAGAACCGATTTATTTACTTCATCAAGCAAGTTATTTTCTTTTGAAATTTCAAAAAGAGCATCTGATAATTTTTTAGCAGAAATCTTATGCTTCATAATTTTTAACATCAGACAAAGATTCTTTAATTAACGCAATATTGTCTTCTTTAGAAATGTTCTTCTTGATTATTTTTTCTGCTACATCAATTGAAAGATTTACAACTTCAGATCTTATTTCTTGCATCGCCTTATCTTTCTCAACATTAATCTGATCCTTAGCTTTTTCAATTTGGCTATCTGCCTCAGTTCTTGCTTTTGAAACAATATCTTCTTTTAAATTTTCAGCAGCAGATTTAGCATCGCTTATGATTGATTGTGCTTCAGTTTTTGCTTTTGTTAAGATAACTTCAGACTCTTGATTAATATTTTCCAGCTCTTTCCTAGCTTTTTCAGCAGAAAGTAAAGAATCCTCAATGCTTTTATTTCTTTCATCAAGCATCGCAAGTAAAGGCTTCCAAGCGAATTTAGCTAGAATAATTGAAAGCAATACAAAAGTTAAAATGGTCCAGATAAAAAGACCTGGATCAAGTTTAACTAATGGATTTTGTTGTGACTCAGCTCCATGAGTACCGGTCGACTCATGGAGCGCATTGTCACCTGGAATCATCCAATATTGGTCCATTTTTTATAGAATCAACATTAAGAAGATGAATACTTCAGCAAGAATAGCAACACCTTCCAATAAAAAAAGTGGCAATTGAACTACTCCACTAATTTTATCAGCTGCCTCAGGCTGACGAGCGATAGCCTCAGCTGCAGCTGCTGCAAATTTTGATATTCCAAGTGCTGCGCCTATTACAGTTATTCCTAGTCCAATAGGTACTAATAAAGTTGCATCCATTATTTGTTTCCTTTTTCTGTTTAGTTAATGATGTACGTTAATTGCCATGCCAACAAACACGGCTGTTAAAAGTGTAAAAACATATGCCTGAACAAGCACTACTATGATTTCTAATCCATAAATTGCAGCTGCCATTGGGACAGATATAAACCCAACACCAATTCCAATAGCTGCACTGGAGAACATTTCTCCAATGATCGCCATAAGTGAAAGTAGTGCTAAGATTGCTATATGCCCGCCAGTCATATTTGCAGCAAGTCTCATTGTAAGCGCGAATGGTTTTACAAATAAGCCCATTACCTCAATGGGAATTAATATTATGTAAACTGGCCATGCTAAACCATGCGGTACTAGATTTTTCCAATGCTTAATAAACCCGTATTTTTTCACGCCCGCGATTATGATTGAGAAAAATGTCACGGTCGCGAGTCCCGCAGTAACATTAAAATTGCCCGTAGCCGTTACCCCACCATGCAGCATATTGTTAATGGTAGAATGAGAATCCGTTTTAAAAATGAAACGGTCAAATAACCCAATAGTGTCAAATATTGGAACCATTCCTATTCCATTCGCAAACAGGATGAAGAAAAAAAATGTCAGAAAAATAGGCGTCCATGTCATTACCCAGTTTTGGCCAACATTAGGTCTTGATATTGAGTCCTTTACAAATTCAACAATGTATTCAATCAGAGTTACCCATCTTGATTTTACTTTACCATTGCTAGATAGATACTTTCTAAGGGGAAAAATTATGACAAATGATACAATTATTGCCACAATCCACAACATCAAGACATGCTTAGTAACTGAAAAGTCAATCCCAAAAAGTTCTGGAATTTTAATTATTGGATGTTCTTTACTCGAATTTGAAACATGATGAATAATGTTAGGACCAACTTGTTCTAAAACTGATTGTCCAGTATTACTAGTGTTTGCAGCTACCATTTTTAAGAGTAAATCTGTGTTTATTTAATTTTATTTAAACTTAATTTTAAAAAAAACAATACAATTGAGCTCGCAAAGATAAGCATAAAATGAGTCTGTTTAAAATAAATTAGCACAATAAATTTATCTGTCAATGTTATCTAAAGTAATTAAGTTAAAATCAACCTAAAAATTGGCTATCGGCTACCTTTTTTACCCAAAAGGTAGAGCTGAAAAAACCCCCCAAATAAACCAACGAACAGTAAAATAATAAATAAAACAGGAAAAGTATTAAACTTTTTATCAGCATAATAACCGATAAAAGATAAAGCTATTACATAGAAAAATAGTGATTGAACTGCAGCCATTATTGGTGCAGCTTTTTTAATTAGTTCCTGAAACGCATTCATTAAAAACTTAATTTATAATTTTTTTGCGTCTGTATTTATGTTAGTTGAGCATATTTTCAGATTCAGAATCCAATGTTAAATCACATTGCCCCTCAAATTTAGCTCCATCCTCAATGTGCAACTTCCGATAACTAATATCACCTTTTAATTTACTAGTCTTTTTCAAAGTCACTGACCCTTCAGATTGTATATCTCCAATGATTGTTCCACCTAAAACAACATTAGAACATTTAATATTACCATTTACAATACCATCTTTAGCTACCCTTATTGAACCTCTAGTACTTATGTCACCAAAGACCTTACCATATATGATGATACTCTGATCGAGTTTTATAGGCCCGTTTATATTTGCATCAGGACCTATCATAGTATGAACATTTTTGAATTTTGGTGAGCTCATCAGTTTTTAAAAGTTAAGTCTTTTTTTAAATAATTAGGAAAGTATATCAAAGGATCAATAGAACTATCGTCTCTCCAAATTTCAAAATGCAAATGTGGTCCCGATGATATTCCAGTGTTCCCAACGAATCCTATGACATCACCTCTTTTCACCATATCTAATCTTGACACTAAGTTATTCTGATTATGACCGTAATGAGTCATATAACCGTCACCATGGTAAATGATTATTAAATTACCCATTTCGTATGTCCACCCTGAAAATACAACTACTCCTGAAGCAGCTGAATTTATTGGCGTACCTTCTTTTGCTACTATGTCAATTCCGCCATGAGCCTCATCAATATTTGAAAACGTGTTTTTCATTCTTTGACTAATGAACCCCTCAACTGGCGGAAAAGAGGGGATATTATCTGATAAAGAAATAATATTTTTTTCTGGAATAATCATGAGGGCGCTATCAATTATTTTTGGGGTTTCAGTGAAATTTAAATTAGCCCCTAACGTATTTCTTACAAACTCATCCATGTGGGTTATTTTTTTAAGACTTTTTGTTAGATCAAAAACTTTCATTCTTTCGCTCACTAAAACTTCATATTTTTGATTAAGGTTATTATAGTCAGATATTTGAGGAACGTATGTAATCAATACTATTAATAGACCAACTAAGACTAAAAAAGGAACTGCAATTAAAATCTTTATAAAAGTTTTACCTAAACTAAAAGATCTTGTTTCTGAATCATCATCTGGTACTATAAAAAATGTGAATTTTGTACTCATAGTAAATTATATAGATTGTAATAAATCTAAGATTCTATCAAGGTCATCATCAGAAAAATAAACTATTTCAATCGATCCGCCTACCTGCGAAGGCTTTAAATTGACTTTGGTCCCGAAAATCTCGATTAATTTATCTTCGATTCCTTTAGTAGATCCTTTTTTTACACCCACCTTTCTTATTTTCTTTACTTTGCCCAATGGTCTTACGAGCGCCTCGGCTGCTCTAACACTAAGTGACTCATTAATAATTTTTTTCCAAAAAACCTGCATAGCAGAAATAGTTTTTTTCTGTAAAATTGCTCTTCCATGTCCAGCAGAAATTTTCCCCTCTCTAATACTTTTTCTAATTTCAGGAGGCAATTTAAGTAACCGCAGTGCGTTTGAAATTGTGGTCCGTTTTTTGCCAATAATATTAGCTATCTCATCATGTGATAAACCATATTTACTGTTTAAGATCGCATAACCCTCAGCTTCCTCGATTGCATTTAAATCTTCCCTTTGAATATTTTCAATGAGAGCAACCTGCATCATTTCAGAATTATTCTTTATGTCTATTATATATGCTGGTATGGATTTAAGTTTAGCCTTTTTCGCAGCTCTCCACCTCCTCTCACCTGCGACAATTTCATAGTCTTTACCACTTTTTCTAAGCGTAATTGGGGTTATAACTCCCTTATTCTTAATAGATAAACTCAACTCCTCAAGTGATTTTTTATCAAAATCTCTTCGTGGCTGGTCTGGGTTCGGCTTTATATTGTTAATTTTTACCTTGTTGACGCCGGACCTGTTGGAGGAATTAGCATTTTTTCTAGAGTCAGGGTTAATAATGGCATTAATACCCTTGCCTAATCTTTTAGATGACACGTTGTAAAATCTCCTCAGTTAAACTTAAATAATTTTTGGCACCATTTGAACTAGCATCATATAGTAACGCTGGTTTTCCAAAGCTCGGTGCTTCACTTAATTTTACATTTCTATAAATTAATGTTTTAAATAATTTATCTTTAAAATAGCTTTTCACCTCTTCTACTACCTGTTTTGATAAATTCAATCTACTATCATACATTGTCATGAGAACACCACCAATTATCAGCTTTTTGTTTAAATGCCTTTGTACTAATCTAAATGTATTTAAAAGCTGGCTAAGGCCTTCAAGGGCATAATATTCGCATTGGATAGGAATGATTATTGCATGAGAAGAAGTTAGAGCATTAATTGTCAAAAGACCTAAAGATGGAGGACAATCCAAAATAATAACATCATATTTCCTAACTACTTTTTTCAAAGCAGTTTTCAACTGATATTCACGAGCCATTATATTAACTAATTCAACTTCTGCCCCTACTAAATCATTTGTCGATGAAACAACATCCAAACATGGAAAGGTCGTTTTAGATATAGCCTCATTAATATTTTCATTATTTATGAGAACATCATAAATGTTTTTTTCAGATTTTTCTGTTAAATCTGAGAGCCCAATAGTTGCATTTGCTTGCGGGTCAAGATCTACTATCAGAGTCTTAATTTCAGACACTGCAAGACTCAAACCGACGTTAACAGCTGATGTGGTTTTACCAACACCGCCTTTTTGATTTATAAATGCTAAAACTTTTCCCATGGTTACAAAAAATAGTACTAAAATTAATTCTTAATAATTGGCAAAATAAGAAATATAAAAACATAATTAACAATTAAAAATTAATATGTTATGTTGCTACATGAGCTCTTCAAAGTTAAATTTCCGCTCTTTTAAATGAATTTTTAGTTAAAAAAATAAAAAATTGAAAAATAACTTAACTCCTAGATATTTAGTTATCCTTGTTATTTTAGGCTGGTCATTTTATTCGCTTTGGCCTTCAATAAAATATCAAAATCTTTCAGATGAAGAAAAAGAATCATTGAGAGAACAAGGGAAGCTTACTCAAATAGAATCGAAAATAATTCGTCAAGGATTGGACCTTAAAGGCGGAATGTTCATTGCTCTTGAGGCTGACATACCTAACTTAGTTAAAAACTTAGCCTCTAATCGCAATCAAAAATTTGATGACCTGTTATCAGAAGTAACTAATGATTTTAAATCAAATGAAGGGTCTAACTTTTTTGATATTTTTAGAAATAAAGTTCAATCTAGCGAAATAAAAATTGTACGATATTTCCACGAACATGGATCAAATATTGATGATATAATATCATCACTAGAGGAAGAGACAGAGGACTCAATCAATAGAGTACTTGAAATTTTGCAAAATAGAATAGATCAATTTGGTGTTGCTGAACCTACGATACAAAAACAAGGTAAATATCGTATTTTAGTAGAGTTAGCTGGCGTTCAAGATTCTGAAAGGGCTAGATCATTACTACAAAGTACTGCGCTTCTGGAATTTTATTTATTAAAAAATAATGCATCAACCACAGAAATCATTACTCAACTTGACAACATTCTGAAGAAAAACGTCAGTAATGAAGAATTAGAAAAATTGATATCTGAAACTAGTACAAGTAATGAACAAAACACTGAAGACTTAGCTGATAATAATGTTACAACTGTAGATGAGATTTTTGGAGAAACGACCCCTAATGTCTCTGATAACACAGAGACAAAATCTGACCTTACTGTTGATTCCCCTTTTCAATCATTAATAGAATTTGTTCAAGGGGATATGGTAGTTAAAACAAAAAATGTCTATGCGCTGAAAAAATTATTAGATGACGATGGCGCAAAACTCAAATTAAAATCTTCATCTGGCCAATTTTTATTAAGTAATAATTCTGAGACGATAGGTACCTCAGGAGAATATTTTAGATTATATTATTTAGAATCCTTGCCTGAGTTAACTGGCGGCGTTGTAGAAAAAGCAAAAGCAAACCTAGGTAGTCTAGGTGGCGGAAATGCTGGGTTACCAGTTGTTTCTTTAGATATGAATAGCGAGGGAGCAAAGACTTGGTCTAGAGTGACTGGGGCGAACATTGGCCAGCGTATAGCAATAGTTCTCGATAATAAGGTTCACATGGCACCAAATATAAGAGAGAAAATACCTGGTGGAAGAACTCAAATTGAAGGATTTGCGGATATCAACGAAGCCAAAGATATAGCAATTATTCTTCGCGCAGGTGCACTACCAGCTCCCGTAGATATAGTTGAAGAAAGAACTGTGGGCCCAAGTCTTGGTGCAGATTCAATTTCTAGTGGACAAAAATCTATATTAATTGGGCTGGGTATAGTTTTTATTTTTATGCTTATCTATTATAAAGCATCCGGAGGGATTGCAAATTTCGCATTAATTTGGAATATTATTTTAATTTTAGCTGTTCTTGCATCGTTGGGTGCAACATTGACATTACCTGGTATCGCAGGGCTAATATTGACAGTTGGAATGTGCATAGACTCAAATGTTATTATCTTTGAGAGAATCCGTGAAGAACTAAGAAAAGGTAAAACTCCAAAATCTGCCATAGAGGCTGGTTATAATAGAGCTATTACAACAATTATTGATGCTAATTTGACCACTGTAATAGCATCGCTTGTCTTATATCAATTTGGTACTGGCCCAATAAAAGGATTTGCCACTGTGCTATTTTGGGGAATATTAATTAGTATGTTCACTGCAGTGTATGTTACTAGAACTATTTTCTACACAATTACAAAAAAATCAATAAAAACTATAAGTATATAAATGCAGATTATTAAAAACTCAAACATTGATTTTATAAACAACTCCAAGTTTACAATATTATTGTCCAGTGCATTAATCCTTGCAAGTATTTTTTCACTAGTAATAAATAAAGGTCCAGAATTAAGCATCGATTTCAAAGGTGGTACCTTAATAGCTGTTAATTATACGAAGCCAGTAAATATCAACGATTTAAGGTCTAAGTTAAAAACTGTAAACATAGATGGTGAAAATTTTGATTTTAGCTCTGCAGAAATAAAACACTTTGGTAATGAATCAAGCGTTGCTCTTAGAATAGCAAATATTGAAAATGAGCCTGAAAACTTTTCAGGGAAATTAATAGAAGTCTTAAAAAACTCTTTTCCTGATGGATATCCTAAAAATAAAAATGATTTCATTCTATCTATCGGTAAAGTGAGCCCAAAAGTAGGTTCTGAACTTAGTGGTAAGGCAATAATGGCAATTATTTATGCCATAACTTTAATCCTAATTTATATATCACTAAGATTCGAATTTGTTTTTGCTATTGGTGCAATAGCAGCTATTGCTCATGATGTTACAATTACCTTAGGAATATTTTCTATACTTGGATATGAAATTTCTCTTCCAGTTGTTGCAGCTTTTTTAACAATTGTGGGGTACTCATTAAATGATACCATTGTTATTTTTGATAGGATTAGAGAAAATTTAAAAACTATTAAAAAAGGTTCCATTGTTGATACGGTAAACAAAAGCATAAATGAATCACTTAGTCGTACCATTGTTACATCACTAACCACATTTTTTGTTGTATTAATACTTTTTTTCTTCGGCGGAGAAGTCATACGATATTTCTCATTTGCTTTAATCATTGGAGTGCTTGTCGGTACATACTCCAGTATATTTGTTGCAAGCTTAGTTGTTGTTTATATGCAGCCGAAAACTTGATTTTTAAAATTAATTCTATAGAAAAAATTAAAAATTTAGAGTTTTCAATAGTCCATAGCCAATTTGGTGATTTTGGTATTTTTATAAGGCATAAATCTTTGATCAATGTTATACTTCCAAATACTATTAAATCTATCAAGGCTATCCCCTCAGAGGATAAATCTACCTTTATGATAAAAGTTAGGTCTCAACTGACCCAATACTTTAAGGGCGCAAGGCGATCATTTGATTTAAAGCTGGACTTAAATATGTCAACCTTTTTTTTAAATACATTAGAGGAAGTGAAAAAAATACCTTACGGCTCTACCATGTCATATAAAGACATTGCAAATAATATAAAATCACCTAAAGGGTATAGAGCAGTTGCAAATGCAAATGCTAGAAATCCTATTCCAATAATTATACCTTGCCATAGAGTCATTAAGTCAAATGGAGATTTCGGAGAGTACGGCGGCGGTAGCATTTTAAAAAAGAAATTATTAGAATTTGAAAAAGATATTTTTTTTAGTAAACCTAACTAAAATTTTTGCTGAACTGCGAAATGAAATGAGTGCTCATTAATCAGCTTATTGTCCTTAATTCCCCAACCAACATCAATACGTAGGGATTGCAAAATTGGTATTGGTATACGAACCCCCAAACCAACACCTCCAATAAATTTATTTCTATCAAGATCTTCCCATTCTTTACTAATTAATCCTCCATCAATAAATGCCACAATACATAATCCATTGTTAAATCCTACTCTACCATTAATTTTATTAAGTACTAATTTCCTCAATTCAAGGCTTGAAAAAACATAATCGTGTCCAAAACGATAATCATCTAAAATTGATTTTTTTTCAGGCAGTTCCCAACCCCTAACATTATAAGAATTACCCAAGTAGCTAATCCAGACATCACTTTTATACCCATATTTTCTTTGCATAGTAGTATTAAATGCTAATACTGTTTTAAAAAAGGCGGGAACATAAAAACTAAATGATTGGTTCCAGACATAAAAACTTTTTTCACCCAACTTTGGAATGACAGATTGAATAATCCTAATTCCGCTATTTGGGTTCCAAAATATATCCCTAGTATCTATTTCAAGATTTATATCAGGAGTTAAATATTCGTACTTTAATGTATCATCTACATTCATAAAATTTTTTAAAGTTAAAGTTGGTGAGAACCTAAACTTTATTTTCTCACCATACCATTTTCCTATACTTACTTTAATATTTTTTATATTAACTGAGCGATCTAAAAATAGATGGTCATATGAATTTTGCTCAATGAAAGCCGATAATGAAATGTGATTACCAAAAATCCAAGGATCATTAAAAAGAAATTGTAGTCTTTTCTCTCCCCCTATACTAGCTATAGCTTCTATCGTCCTATTTTTACCTTGGAAATTTTTGATAATCATAACCCCATTCAAAGACCATCCTTTTTCCTCGTCATAAGCCGGAAATATCAAAGGCGGTGTCCTATTTATAGATTCTGTCATAATGTATTGTAAAATTGCATTCCCATTTTCAAGAGGCATTATGCGCCAAGAAACATTATCAAATAATCCAAGGTTAAATATTCTATTTCTATCTAAGTTGGCCAATGAAGAATCAAGACTAGTATTTGCAGGGTGAAAAATTTCTCGCTCTATAATATAATGCTTAGTTTTATTTAGCCCCAGAATCTCAATTTTTTCAATTTGATGTCTTGATTCAGCGGGCATGATATCATCTACTGTCAGGAAAAAAACGCAATAAAAAAGGCCTGAAGAAACAGGCCTTTTTAAAATATTAGATATAAAGTTCAAAAATTTATAGGTCAATACCATCCATCATTAATCGTTTCTTATACTCAATACCTTGCTGCGAGTATACATCTTCAATTGCTTTATTGAGTTTATCCGCAATTTGAAGACCATCGACTTCTACCTTCACATTTCTTTCATCTAATTTACGAACTCTAAAAATAGAGTTTTCATCTCCATAGTTATGCCAGACACCGTCATATTCTTTGGGGGTTCCATATTCCATCAAAACTTTGTGCTTAATGACATCTTCAGCGGTTAGCTGAGGAAACCCAGTATCTTTTAATTTAATCTTCTTAACAACGCTCTCAAGTATGTAGTGAGAATCACTGTTATTGGTTGTGCTATAAACATAATCAATATTTACAAAGCCAAGAGTGATTCTTTCAATCGTTAAACGAGTAACGTAGTTAAACTCTACAGTAGCTCTCTTAATTGGAAGCACAATACCATCTTTAGTAGTACGAGATTCATCCGTATAAACAACTTCAACAGTAGTATCAGGAACGATAGTTAATACGGCAGGAAGACTAGTAGACCAAGGAGCTAAAAGTTCATCTCTAAAAACCCAACCATCTGGTAACCTTTTAACAGGTATAACTGATTCAATTTTATTTCGATTAACTGGCGGAGATATTTTTGGTATTTCCATAATGGGCGATTCTTCTTGAACCATCTGTTTTGCAGATTGATTACTAGAACCAGAATCTTTTTCTTTAGAGCCACCAAAAAGCTGATCATCAGCATCTAAAATCGATAATGGCGATATCAAAAGAATTGAAGTAAAAATTGAAAATATTTTATTATTTATTTTAATCATTATATTTAATAATTGTTTGTACTGTAAAATGCCTTTGGAATTTAAAACATTTAAACAATCTGTAAAGATAAAAAAAAAGCCCTCATTTGAGGGCTTTTTCCAAGAATATATTCTATTTCTTTCGCCCTCTGGCCATAGGTGATCTTGCAACATCACCATTTTTATCAATAAAATATAAGTAACCAGACTCCCTAGTAACACCAGCAGTTGCAACTTTCTCTGCGTTCCCACCGCCTTTACCAGCACGAGCCATTTTTGAGCGAGAAACGTCGCCCTGTTTATCTAAATAGTAAAGGTAACCTTTTTCTTTGGTTACACCTGTTTTTTCTACTACTTCAGCCATTAAATCCTCCGTTTATTATTTGATTTGTTTTTATGGTAGTGGTTAGAGCAAAATCTCTCTTCCTCTGCCTGTTGGATAGTACAAACATTAAAGATTGATGTCAAGATTTTTCTCGAGGAGACTTCCTCGGTAAAAAAACCTAATATTTCTTTCGAAATATTCTAAATAAAAAGGTAATTTAAAGCGTATCAAACATAAAGTATAATGCCCCGGTAGCTCAGCTGGATAGAGCATCGGATTTCTAATCCGGGGGTCACAGGTTCGAATCCTGTCCGGGGTACTTAATAAATCTTCTATTTTATGTTCTTATCAAAAACTTTTTGTAATTCAACTTTGAAAATTAAGACACTATTTGGAGGTATATCATTATTCCTCCTAGCTCCATAGGCTAACCTAGGATGAATGAAAAATTCGTATTCAGATCCTTCATTCATAAGCTGTATTCCTTCAGTCCATCCTTTAATTACTCTATTTAATCTAGTTACGAATGGTTCACCTTTTTTATATGAGCTGTCAAAAATAGTGCCATCCAGGAGCTTGCCTTCGTAGTGGACTCTCACTTGGTCAGAAGAAGAGTCTGGTGATTTCCCAGAACCTTTTTTAATAACTCTATACTGAAGACCTGATTTTGTAACCAGAATATCTTTGTTTTTGTCTTTGTTATCCTTTAAGAAATTTTCTGCTTTTTCTAAAGATTTACTTGCCTCAGCTTGTTGTTTTACTCGCATACGATCTTGCATGGATTTAAATAGCTCTCTACGTTTTTCCATAGTTAATAGGTGCTCTTCTTTTTCATAACCATTTCTAAACCCAGAACTAAACGCGTCATAATTAATATCGATACCTTGATTTATCAGATTGTCTCCAATGTCTGCACCTATTGAATAACTAATCGAGTCTGTATCATCGGTTAATTTAGTTTTTATATCGCTACCTTTTTCTTCATTACTAGTGCAAGAAAAAAAGATGGCAAAAATAAAAATGTAGGTTAAAAATATTTTGCTAAATCTAATTTTCATTGAGTTCTCTCTATTTTGTGAATTACTATTCTTGGGAAAGCGTAAATGTTTTCAACTCTTGCTATTTAGGACCAACATAATAAGCCCTGTAAAAACTATAATAATAGCAAGCCAGTCTATAACACTTAAGCTAGAAAATAAAGCAACTATTAGACGAAGTGCTAAAATTGCGCAGCCACCTAGTATCAATATCCAAGGAAGTTTTTCGTTATAATCACTCATTTTTATAATTACTTTTTGTTTTATAGAATAATATTATATCATATTAATATTATAAGTTAATTCAAATAAAATTTATAATGCGTAAAAATTTAGCAAAAGCCAAGTCGAACTTTTCAATTCAATCTTTTGAAGGCGGATATGATAAAAACTATTCTTATTTGCTATCATGTTTAGAAACAAATAGTTCTATTATAGTTGATGCGTCACTAGAATTAAGCAGACTCCAACCTTTTATAAAAACCAGACCAGCAGCAATCCTGATTACCCACTCTCATCATGACCATATTACGTATGTTAATGAATACACAGAAAAATACCCAGAGATAAAAGTCATTGGTCATCCAAAATCAAAATTAAATAATACTTCAGAAAGTAATTATTTGCCTATGGAGGATAGTTCTATTTTTAAGCTAGGAGACCTAGAGATTAAAACTATTCATACCCCAGGACACTATTACGATTCAGTTTGCTATTTAGTTGATAATGTTATTTTTACAGGAGATACTCTTTTCATTGGGAGGACTGGCAGAACTTTAAGTAAAGGTAGCAATATATCTGATTTGTATAATTCTGTTTATAAAAAGTTGTTAACACTTCCAGGTAGTACCATAATATATCCAGGACATAATTATGGCTCAAAACCTACCATGGCAATAAGCGAGAATATGAAAATTAGCAATTTACTTCAAGCATCAGGGGAAAAAGATTTTATTGATAGAATGAAAAACTATGAAAAAACTAGAGCTAACAATAGTTAATCTACTCTAACATTTACCGCTCTATCACCTTTTATATCTCTATCAATGTCAAAGGAAACTTTCTGCCCGCCTCTAAGCCCTTTCCCTTTAAGGTGCTCTCTTAGACCGCTTACGTGAACAAAATAATCTTCACCATCATCTCCGGCAATAAATCCGAATCCTTTTAGCCTGTCATATTCTTTTACAACCCCTCTAGTCATTATCATCATCTCCCGATTCAAAATCCAAAGAAATAGAATTAACACAATATCTTAGCCCTGAAGGCTGCGGACCATCATTAAAAACATGCCCCAAATGCCCACCACAATTCTCACAAGTGATTTCTATCCTCCTCATCCCAAAGCTTTTGTCCTCAGACTCTTCAATTTTTTCAGGAAGAGCTTCATAAAATGCTGGCCAGCCACATCCAGAATCATACTTTGATGATGAAGAAAAAAGCTCTGTCCCACAACCAGCACATTTATAAGTACCATCTTCATAGAATTTATCATACTCTCCTGTAAAAGGCCTTTCAGTACCTTTTTCACGAAGAATATGATACTCTTCAGGTGTTAATTTTTCTTTCCATTCTTGCTCGGATAAATTATTCTTATTTTGCTTTTCTATACTCATTACTTGGTCCTTTAACCTATCGCTTAATATATTAATTAACTGATCAATTTTTTTTAATTTATTTATTTCCTCAGATGATATAATCACCTTTGATCTTGAACCATTTCGAAAAATGATTGAAGGCAATTCTATGTTATTGTAGCCATATTCAGAAACTTTATCTTTATAAGTAAATGTAGATCTAACCGGCAATGAACTAATATAGTCAGACCATTTTTTCTTCATTGTAAAATTGCCATATGATATTGCACACAGATTACAGTTATAGGTACTAGGCCTTAAAATTTTGTGAGCAAAATCTAAAAACTCATTAACCATACCGCTTTTAGCATTATATACGAATATTAATTCACTTTCATCTTCTCCGCATAATGCGCCTGACATTAAAAATAATAAAGGTAAAATAATTCTCATGAATTTTTCTATTTGTAATAATTAATTGTTGATGAAATTGCCATGCCGATTCCTAAAAAAAATGCTGGCCCTGTGATTTCATCCGGTAATTTAATTAATGAATTAATTCCAAAAATAATTCCAGTAACAACAGACATCCAAAAAATCATAACAATAATTATCTTAAGACTGAATTTCACTTCTAATAATATCTCTAGAGATGGGTTGACCAAATTAAGATATAATAATAACTTAAAAAGCCTATTATTAAAATGACTAGAGCTCGGATTAAGTATTTTTTCATTTGGATGGTTTAATAATTTTACCACTTATAAGTTTTGCAAATTTTTCTTTTTGGGTGCCATGAACAGGGTCTGAGTTACCCCATTCCCACCCTCCAAATTCAGTTTTATTATAATCATAAAATGCCTGCTCTATTTCAGATCGTGTGTTCATTACAAATGGCCCATACTTTACAACAGGCTCATTAATAGGAACACCTTGCAACATTAATATTTTTGTTTTGCTTCCCAAATTTTTTATTACAGTGTTTTTAGATGAGTCTAGTGTTACCATTGAGTTTCCTGATATACTTTGACCATCAATCTCCATATTTGAACCTTTTAAAACATAAAGATTTCTTTTTGCACCTGATTTAGTGTCAGGTATGGCAAAATTACCATTCTTATCTAATCTAATTATCCACACAGCAACATCATTTTTTTTGTTGTTTGCCCAAGAATTTTTAGGTGCAATTGGGGAAGAAAAGTCTAAATAATCCCCTGTGATAATTTCAACTTGTACGTTTTTATTTCCATTTAAATTGCTAGAAATTTTTGGAATCTCATCCTCCCAGTACATTTCAAAATTTGGTTCCACCCTTTTATTATAGGAAGGAAGATTTAGCCATATCTGAAAAAAGTCTAGCTTATTATTCCCATTTTGGCTAAAAAGTGGAAACATTTCTGAATGATTTATTCCATCCCCTGCTGTAAGCCATTGAGCATCACCATCACCGTATCTGGCTGATGCCCCTAATGAGTCTGCATGATCTATAAAACCCTTACTAACTACAGTAAGGGTCTCAAAACCTCTGTGGGGATGCCTTGGGAAGCCAGGAACTTTTTGCCCATGATACATGCTCCAACCATCTTTGTTTGAAAAATCATTCCCTAAATGTCTTCCAGATAGAGATACATTAGGCGATAAATCATCTTTTGCTGCCGGGTAGTTATCATTGTGATGAACACAAAATAAAAAAGGATCTTCAGTGGGCCAAGGACCTGTTTCAGGCAAAGATATTATAGAAAGTACAGATGTTTCATTTATTTTCATGTTTTTTCTAGTTTCATTCGATTTAGCTAAATTGTTTATAGCACCAAATAGACCTCCCATTATTGATAAAATACCTCCACCAATAATTTTTAATAACCTTCTTCTTGGATATTCTGATTTCATGTATCATCTTAATAATATAAATATAAAAATCTCAACAACATTCACGTACTAGAAATTTTTGTTCAATTTTCTTTTAATACCTCTTAACGTAAACATTCGAAAGCGAATTAGTACAATATTTTCATAAATAATAATATTGTAAGGATAAGTAAAATTATACCTATAAAACGATCAATAAAGACCTCATTTTCTCTCAAACTATCTATAAAATTAGTACCTGCTAAAGCTGCAGCTACCAGAACATACCAAATTGTATCAATAATACCTGCAATGATAGCCATAATAAAACGATCAGAATTGGTTATATCAGAATTTATGAACTGACTAAATATTGCAACTAAAAAAACGAGAATTTTAGGATTGAAAAAAGCTATCATAAAACCTTCTAAAAAACCTCTGTATACACTTTTTTTGTATTTTTCAGATGAAACTGATTTCTTATGTGTGATCATTTTAAAGGCCAGCCAAATGAGAAACAGTGCCCCAGTGCCTTGTAATAAATAAAAAACTTTATCATTGGCTAGAAGCACAGATGACAAACCCATTACAGCCACAAAGGCATAGATACTGAAACCTGTGCCATGTCCTATTGCGGTCATTATTCCTCTACTTCGTCCACCAACAATAGTATTTCTGAGTACCACTACTAAACTAGGGCCGGGGGATATTGCACCCATTGCACATATAAATGACATCCATAAAAGTGATTCTTTATCCATATTTCTAAAAAAGAGCCAATGGCTTAATAGAATAAAAAGATAAATAATATTACATAAGTAATCAAAACCAAACCTACCTATCACCCAACAAATAAAAAACCCCGCAAATGCGGGGTTAAATAATCATCATCATTCAACTATTAGAATGTAAATCCTATATAAACATTAAAATCTGGGCCAAACTCGTTGCTTCCAGCCTCTTCTGCAGAAGCAGGATCATCATCATCATCCAAAAACTTTAATTTCACATCCCCATCTTTTGGATCATCATATGAATATCCAGCGCCTGCAAATAGTTCGATAAAAAGCCGTTTGTTTAAAATGGGAGGATGGTATTTATATCCTAATACTAAAGAGGGATTATATACAAATGTATTAACATCTGTCCAATCCTCGCCATTCATCTTGTAACCCCAAGAATAGTTTAAAAATCTTAAGTTTGCCTGATAAAACAGTCCTCTTGCGTCACCATTACGATATTTTCTATAACTTCCCTTGATGCCAGATGCACCTTTGATCCCATAAAGGTATCCATCGATGTATTCTCCATCCTCCTCTGCTTCACTGAAGTCTTCCTCATAACCAAATGTTCCAAACAAAATTTGATACTCTTTATTACCACCATCAAATACTCTGCCATAGTTTGCATGAAGTAATCCAAACGCGCCCCAAAGAGCACTAAAACTCAAAGTATTCGTTTTAAATGATTCTTCATTTACTACGGAAGAGTCTTGCTGTTGGCCATAAGAACTATAAAAAAGTGTTAACACTAAAATTATAATTTTTATTATGTTCAATTTAAATTTCCTTTCAAGTTGATATTTTGAAAATTTTTAATTCAAAATCATATTATAATTTAAATTATTTTACTAAAGAGGGAAAAGTCAGATTATTTTTTTTAAATGACCTTAGTACTATCTGCACATTGAGTATCAATGATAAAAACCTAACTGATTTAAAATTTAATTATTAGGGAAATTTCTATTTTAACAATATCATCTTTTTAGTTTTTATAAAATTTTTTGTTTCCATACTGTAGAAATATAATCCTGCTGGTACAGGTTTTCTTAGGTTATCAGTCGCATCCCACCTTACTGATTTGTATCCGGATGACTGATCCGTATTTACAAGATTCCTTACCATTTTCCCTGAAATATCATAAACAGTAATATTTACAAAAGAATCTTCGTATAAATCATAGTGTAAGGTTGTCTCCGGATTGAAAGGATTAGGGAAGTTTTGATGTAAAGTAAAAGTGCTAGGAATCATATTTTCATTGGTAGTTAAGGTCGAAGGTTGATAAATCCTAACATAATCAATTTCCATATCGGATTCAGTAAAATTTGGTGAGATATTTTGCTCAATTGCTATATTAAGCAACAGGTATTGAGGGTCGTCAAATGGCCACGTTTCAGAATTTTTTACACTAGGATTGTAAGTGTAGTGCTCTAAATCATTTACACTAAAAATCATTTTTTCAGGAGACCATTCTAAAGAATATACATTAAAGCCAGTTGTAGCATTGGAGATATTCTGACCACCATGATTAATTGTACCGCCAAAACTTGATGGTGTATGTAAAGCACTCTGAACATAATTTTGATTACCCCCCCAATGTTCCATGATATCAATTTCTCCACAGTAAGGCCATGAAACATTTCCATAACCTTGCATTTGCCAATAAGCACCAGGCTCATCAATATTTTGCCCTAACATCCAGATAGCAGGCCAGGTCCCCACTCCTTCCGGTAATTTTGCTTTCACTTCTACTTTCCCATATGTAAAAGCAAATTTTGAATTAAGCCTTGCTGATGTGAATTGTTTGGTATGCCCCTGATCAGTAAAAGTTTCTCTTTTAGCAACTATTTTTAATGTGCCATTACTAACATAAGAATTTTCTAACCTGTTCGTATAATGTTGAATTTCATTATTGTACCAACTATACCCATTTGGTAATTGTGTCTGATGATGCCATTTTGAATTATCTATAGCCCCATTATTATCAAATTCATCACTCCAAATAAGATTATATTCAATATTAGGTTCATCAGTACAAAAACTATTACAACTTTCGAAACAAAAAGGACCTTCTGTTTGATAATTATTGGAAACAATGACCTGCCTGTCGAAATAAGTTCCAAAAGCACATCCGCCTTCTATTAAACTATTATCATTCTCCCAACCAGGTGAATCCCAATAGTCGTAATAGCCATTTCTAAATTTATAAGTATAATCCCCAGGCTGAAGGTCTATTGTTAATTGCCATGTTCCATCACCATTATCATTCATTTCAAGTCCACTTGGACCATTAATGTTCACGCCTGAAATGTAAACTGCTGGATAATTTCCGTTGCCAGCAACAACCGTTTGATTAGACATGTCTACAATGAAAGTGACTTGACTAGCATGAATAGTAGCCATCATTGTTGATATTAATATAAATAATCTCATTTAATAACGATTAAAACCTAATCCAATAAAGTAGTAAGATGAATTTAATTAGGCATAAATAATTAGAAATTGACCAACAATTTTCCAACATTTAATATTATGAAAAACGGTAATAAGGCAGGACTACAATCAGTAAAGAATTTTTTCAAATTAACTTTGAATCTCCATTTCAATATTCAATTTTGTTTTTTCTTTATTTATACCTTGTTTTTCAAGCATTCTATCTAACTCTTCTTCCAGTTCTTCTCTAGTAATATCACCTTTGCCTCTAATGACGACATTTGTTAAATCTTCACCATTCTCAATTGTACGTTCGATACTTACTTCAATATTTTTTTCTTGCTTGTTATGATCTGTAGGTAAGAAAGATTCTGTTTCAACATCACCTAGAAAAAGGAATATTACGGAAACACTAACGGCTCCCAAAACAATACCAAAAAACATGCTTTTGTATTCTAATTTCATATCATATAGTCTATTTTTTTATAAATCTAATATTACTTCAAAAATAAAAAACACTTAGAAATTTACAAATATATTACTATTGTATTTAGGCTAAAAACAGAAAACTTTACGAATGGGGGTTTGATCTATAAAGAGATTTCTACTTTAACAATATCATCTTTTTAGTTTGCCTAAAATCCTTTATTTCAATACTGTAAATATATACTCCCGCTGATACTGGTTGACCGTGATTATCGGTAGCATCCCATTGAACCGATTTATATCCAGATGATTGGTTTGCATTAACAAGATTATTTATCACATTACCAAGCATATCATAAATGGTAATACTTATAAATGAATCTTCAGGTAAATCATAACTTAACCTAGTAACTGGATTAAATGGATTAGGATAGTTTTGATGCACGGTAAATTTTTTAGGAATATTAATAT